>JAZQHI010000053.1:0-5595 GCA_045540535.1 Acutalibacteraceae bacterium
ATTAAACGAGTGCCTATTATTGACGGTAATGCATTATATAAACAAGCATAGATTAGGATAGAGTAAATAATCCGAACCCGCTTCAAAGCGGCATATTTCGGTGCTTTTTACCCGAGTCATTCTTGTAAGGCGCCAGCCTTACTGCATCTGACTCGAATAAAAATCCCTCAAAATCTTCTCGCTTTGAGGTCGGAGATTTTTAAAAGTGCGGATTTTTATTCAGATAAGACACAAAATACAGTTAATCTTAACGGATTAACGAGTATTTTAACAAAGTATGAGTGAAAATCCGCCTTTTAAAAACGGAATTCGGATTATTCACTCTACCCTAAGGGGAACACATACGTGTTCCCCTTATTAGTAGGAGTTAAAAAATGTCAAAAATTTGTCCGCTTTTTAGCGGTTCTACAGGAAACAGTACATATATAGAAACTAAAAACGGTGCTATACTTATTGATACTGGTGCTTCAATGAAACGCATTTTTGAAGCAATTCATAATATAAATTCTTCCGAAGAGTGCATAAAAGCGGTTGCTGTTACTCACGAGCACAGTGACCATATAAGCGGTTTAAGACCTGTGCTTAATAAACTTAAAGTTCCGCTGATAGCCTCCGAAAAAACGCTTGAAAGCCTTATTTCCGCTGATAAATTACCGAAAGACGCCCTTGTTTTTCCTATTGATGATAAGGGCGCGGAAATTTGCGGAATAAAGATTGAGCGTTTTGCTACCAGTCACGATTGTGAGGGCTCAAGCGGTTATTCGTTTTTTTTGCCCCAAGATAAAAAGGTTACTGTTTGTACTGATTTGGGCATAGTAACCGAAGAAGTCCGTGCGGCGCTTGCGGGCAGTGATGTGGTTCTTATGGAATCAAATCACGATATCGAAATGCTAAAACGCGGACCTTATCCGCCCGACCTTAAAATACGTATTATGAGCGATAAGGGGCATATTTCAAACCCCGTTTGTGCTAAAGAGTTGGTATCTCTTTTTAAAAAAGGCACCAAACGTTTTATTTTAGGGCATTTGAGCCAAAACAACAATACGCCTTTGCTTGCGCGTTCTACTGCCGAGGCGGCGCTTATAGATATTGGCGCACAAAACGGCAAGGATTATTTGTTAAGCGTTGCTAAGCCTACAGGAAACGGGGTGACGGTAATTTGATTAAAGTTACAGTTGTTGCTTTAGGCAAATTAAAGGAAAAATATCTTGCAGATGCTATAAAAGAATATTCTAAAAGACTGTCACGCTACTGCTCGTTAGAAATAACCGAGTTAGAGCCTGTAAGACTGCCTGATAATCCGTCACAGTCGGAAATCAATAACGCCTTAGAAAAAGAGGCTGATATGATTTTTAAGAAAATCCCTGCTAATAGCAAGGTTATTAGTCTTTGTGTTGAGGGAAAGGGAATGGATAGCCCCGAATTTGCCGAAAAAATCGAAGATTTTTCAAATATGGGTGAGAATATCACCTTTATTATTGGCAGTTCTTTCGGACTTTCTCAAAATGTAAAAAAACGTACAGATATAAGGCTGTCGCTTTCAAAAATGACCTTTCCGCATCAACTTTTCAGAGTTATGCTTTTAGAGCAAATATACAGAGCCTTTAAAATTAATGAGGGCTCAGCGTATCATAAATAATTTTTTTAAAATTCAAAAACTCTCTGTTGGGTTTATTACCGACAGAGAGTTTTCGTATATTAGTTAATTGTGCTTTTACGTTTACCAATAATACAGAACCGTATAATATATGCCATAAAAGGTAAATGCAAATGCACATTAATAAAAACAAAGGTATTATGCAAGAAATGAATTTTTTTGTATTCAAAAAATACCCCCTAAAAATTAAAAAAGCACACCCCCGAAGAGATGTGCCAAAAAAGTGTTAAGTCTTCGGTCGTTGCGACACGAACCTACCCATACGGAAAGAAGACAAACACCTTTTTAGTGGTATTTGCCGTATGGGTGAATATATGCAATTCGTGTCGCACAATAATTTTACCACACGCCAGTCAAAATGTAAAGAAATAAAATATAGGGTAGAGTAATTTGACGCATATTTTACTTGTATTTAGGTCAATAATGTTATATAATAAATTGATATATAATATTTAAAAGGAGAGGTATGCTTGTTAAGGAATTTTATTTCGGGTAATATGGATTTTTTATCTGTAATAGTTTATATTCTTTCAACCCTTACGGTTATATTTTTGACCTTACCTATACACGAGTTTGCGCACGGATTTGCGGCGGTGAAATTAGGGGATGATACTCCTCGCTGGCAGGGAAGATTAACCCTTAATCCTTTTGCTCATATTGATTATTTGGGTGCGCTTTGTATTTTGTTTTTTGGTTTTGGTTGGGCAAAACCTGTTCAGGTAAATGCACGCAATTTTGATAACCCCAAGCGTGATATGGCAATAACTGCTTTTGCAGGTCCGCTTTCAAATATTGTAGTGGCGTTTATTGGTATGTTGCTTTATAATGTATGTTTGCTTGTTATTTCGCTAACAGGCGTTGCGAGCGTTCTGTGGCATATTGCAATTTTCTTTAACTATATAGCGCAAATTAACGTAAGCCTTGCGGTGTTTAATTTAATCCCGATACCCCCGCTTGACGGTTCAAGGCTATTAGCGGCGTTTTTACCCAATAGGCAGTATTACGCTTTGATGCGATATGAACGTTATATCTATTTTGGTCTTTTGGCGCTTTTATGGTTCGGTTTTTTAGATGCGCCGTTGTCTTTTTTAAGCGGTGGGCTTATGAATGGGATTGGTACTTTAGCAAGACTTCCCTTTACACTTTTGGGATTTTTTGGGTGAGTAAATGGAAAATACATTAAGTTATAAATTAGAGGGGTTTGAAGGTCCGCTTGACCTGCTTTTGCAATTGATTGCGCGTAATAAGTATAATATTTATGATATTCCGTTAATCGAACTTATTGACCAGTATCTAGAGCAAATCAAACTTTACGAGAACGAGGAAATGGAACTCGGAAGTGAGTTTCTTGAAATGGCTTCAAGACTTATTTACATAAAAACCGTAAGTCTTTTGCCAAGGCATGATGAGGTTGTGAAACTTGAGGAAGAACTCACCGGCGAGTTACTAGAATATATGGTTTGTCAGCAAATCGCAAAACAGTTTTCTACAATGCAGGGCGGTTTTGATAAGTTTGTGCGCAAACCTGCTGAATTGGATTTCGATAAAACCTATGAACTTGTACATACAAGCGATGTGGTGTATCTTTCGTATCTTTCGGCTGTTGG
This sequence comes from Acutalibacteraceae bacterium, assembly GCA_045540535.1. Taxonomy (GTDB): domain Bacteria; phylum Bacillota; class Clostridia; order Oscillospirales; family Acutalibacteraceae; genus UBA737. Next base: position 3,265 of record JAZQHI010000053.1, read on the forward strand.
CAGAGGAAAAAGGCGTTTACCACCCTCGACTGCGCCGTTTACCAAGATTGTAGCAAAGAAGATAGTTTCGGTATCAACCAAAATTGTTTTTGTTATCCGCAAACTTTTCGGCGGTAAGAAAAAACTTGTTTCGCTTTATAAAACGGCAGAAAGCCGTTCGGAATTGGTTGCAACTTTTTTGGCGGTGCTTGAACTTTGTAAGGCAAACCGTGTTAAAATTGAGGGCGAAGCCGAAAATCAGGAAATTACATTAATTAAGGGGCATAATAAAAAATGAAAAGGGAAGAAATGATTTCTGCTTTTGAAGCGTTGCTTTTTGCAAGTGGCGAACCGCTTAGCATAGAACGTACGGCTCAGGTTTTTGAAATAGAACCTGAAGAAGTAGTTTCGGTTATGGATTCGCTTGCAGAAAGATTAAAGAAAAATAAAAGCGGATTAGAACTTGTAAGAATGGAAAACACATACCAACTTGCAACTAAGACAGAGTATGCTGACTATATAAAAAAAGCCTTTGATATACGCCGTAGAACACCTTTGTCGCCCGCCGCTTTAGAGGTTTTGGCGGTTGTTGCTTACAATCAACCTGTTACAAAATCATTTATTGAACAGGTGCGCGGGGTTGACTGTTCGGGTGTTGTTACTACCCTTATTGAGAAAGGTCTTGTTGAAGAGCGCGGCAGACTTGAACTTCCCGGCAAACCTTTGCTTTACGGCACTACTAAAAACTTTTTAAGATGTTTTAGTTTAAACGATTTAACCGAATTGCCGCCGCTTCCTAAAAACGAAAATGATGTTAGCGATGTTGGCGAGCAACTTGAAATCGCAGAAGAAAACGGCGAAGAGGAGAAGTCTTAGTGATAGGCTTTATAATAATTGGCGCTTTGCTTTTAATAATTGCGGCGATTTTGTTTTTACCCGTTTCGGTTGTTTTGGGGTTAAAAGAGGGAATTTTTAGTTTTAAAATCAAATTTTCGGGGTTTAAGGTATATGAGCCTAAGGAAGACGAAAAACCGGAAGAACCGAAAAAGATTAGTAAAACCGAATCTGAAGAAAAACGGGAAAATAAAGTCACCACCTTTTTTAAAAAACTAAAAGCAAAGTACGGCTTTTTAGGTGCTTTTAAGTTATTACTTAACTTTTTGCGGGATTTAATTCCGCATATTAAGCAACTTTTAAAGCATATTAAATTTAGAAAAGTGATGCTTAATATTACTGTTGCCGAAAACGATGCCGCAAAAACCGCTATAGAATACGGCAGTGTGTGTGGAATTGTTTATCCGTTGTTATCAGGATTGCAGGCGGTAACAGATATTAAATATAAAAAAATTAATATAAGCAGTGATTTTGAGTCCGTAAATTCTTCTGCAGAAGTGAGCGGAATTATTAGCACCAGAATATTTTTTCTGCTTATAGTTTTAGTTAAGGTTTATAAAGAATATAAAAAATTTATTGCGAGGATTGAAAACGATGAGCGAAAGTAAAATTAAAGGTATTCTTGACACTACAATGGAAAAATTAAGAACAATGGTCGATGCCGAGGTTATTACGGGTACACCTATTGAGGTGGGTAATATAACATTAATCCCTGTTTCAAGGGTTTCTTTCGGTCTTGCTACAGGCGGCAGCGATTTTCCAAGTAAAACAGGCGCCGAACTTTTCGGTGGCGGCGGTGGTGCAGGTGTTACTGTAGTACCCGTTGCGTTTATTGTAATATCGGGCGATAATGTGAAAATGATGCCTATTTATAACGACCTTAATACAGTTGAAAAGGCAATTTCTATGACCCCTGAACTTATAGAAAAGGCAAAAGAACTTTTTTCAAAAAGCGAAAATAAGTAATAAATAACCCACCTTTTTAATAAAATTGAGGTGGGGGCGATGCAGTTGAAAAGAATAGTTTGTTTTGCGCTTGTATGCCTTTTAATTATGCCGTTTAATGCTTCTGCTCTTGGTACGGCGGCAAAAGCGGCAATTCTTATAAACGGTGATACAGGTGAAGTAATTTACGAGCATAATGCTGACGAAATGCTTCCTATGGCAAGCACCACAAAAATTATGACTGCCTTGCTTCTTTGTGAAAACGGCGATTTCGAACGCGAAATTACCGTTACTGCCGAAATGCTCAAAGTTGAGGGTTCTTCTATGGGATTGCTCGCCGGCGATAAGGTGACTTTACACGACCTGCTTTACGGGTTGATGTTGGCGTCAGGTAATGATGCGGCAAATGTAATAGCCTTTGTTTTGGGTGGAACGGTTAATGGTTTTGTGCAAAAAATGAATGAACGCGCAAGGGCTTTGGGGTTAACTAATACCCATTTTGAAACGCCGTCA
>JAZQHI010000054.1:0-7986 GCA_045540535.1 Acutalibacteraceae bacterium
GAATCTGTCCAATTATCATCATTATTGTAATAAGCCGTATTGCCAAATGCAAAGTTGCCAATATAAAGCACACTACTTGGAATAGTTATATCAGAAAGGACAGTACAACCCGAAAAAGCATTATCCAAAATTGTTGTAGTACCGCTATTGATTACAACCTTTTTAAGCGACTGACAATCGTTAAATCCAATAATTTCATTAACTGTACCGGGTATATTTACCTCGGTTAATAGGGTGTTTTGGAAAGCGTTATAACCAATATAAGAAAGGCTATTCGGCAAATTAATTTCGGTTAAATCCGTATATGCAAAGGCATTATATTCAATGCTTTTAATAGTTTCAGGCAAAGTAACAATTTCAAGACCTGAACGATAAAAAGCATCGTCAGGAATTTCTGTTACACCTTCAGGTATAACTATATTCCGAAGTGAACCGCATCTTTGAAAAGCAGAATAACCAATTGACTTAAGACCCGAACCCAAATCAACTTCCGCCAAATGCTTACACTCATAAAAAGCGTACATTTCAATTGTTTTAACGGTTGACGGAAGAATTAGCGATTCAATATCTGTATATGCGAAAGCATAATCCCCAATAGTTTCTAGTCCGTTTTCAAAAATGATTTCTGTTAAAGTGGAATTAGCAAAAGTCCTTGAAGCAATATTTTTAACATTTGCAGGTATATTAATTGATTTGATTCCACTATCCTCAAAAGCGCCCTCTTTGATTTCGGTTAAGGTATCAGGCAAAGAAAGGGTTGCTAAACTGTCACAACCTGCGAAAGCATATTCCGAAATACTTTTAAGATTTTTGGGCAAACTAACATTTTCAAGTGCTGTGCAACCCTCAAAAGAACAGTAAGCAACATCGGTAACGCTATCGGGAATTGTAACCGAAGTAATGCCCGTACATCCCGAAAAAGCATAATCAACAATTTCTGTTACCGACTGGGGTATTGAAAAAGCGCCCGTTTTATCCTTAGGACAAGATATAATTTTTGTCATATCAGCAGAATATGTAACTGAATCCACAGTTTTATAAGCCGAAGAACCGTTCTCAAAAGTTACGGTAATATCTCTGTAATAAGGCTCATAAAGCATATTAATATCAATTACATTTGCAGGCACTGTATAGGTGTTACCTTTACCTAAAGGATAGGTCACCAAAGTATCCCCCGCCTTATTATATAATACGCCGTCTATATCAGAATAGGTAGCATTATCGGGTGAAACTTCTATTGATTTTAGTGAATTACAGTTAGCAAAAGCATCCGCTCTTATATACGAAACATTTTTACCGATAGAAAGCGTTTCTATATCACGCCAAGAAAACATTTCACTAGTCAAATGGGTAACGCTGTCGGGTATAATTACGTGTTTTGCATTATTAATTGCAGGGTCAAGCGAAGTAACGGCTATAACTTCCCTGCCGCTTATTTCAGACGGTACAGAAATTGTATCCTCATTAATATTGCAAGCAGTGATAATTAAACCACCGTTTTGGTAAATATATTCATAATCATTTAAAGGGGTTATAATTACCGAAGCGGTGTCTGATACATTACCGCAGGTAACTGTAAAAAGATTTTCGCCGCCTACAGTCCAAGGGGTTGTATTTTGTGAGTGCGTAATTGTTATAGGTCCATCTGTCCACTCGGTCATATCATCACGAACATAACTAGTGTAGGTATTACAAGAACCGTCCGCATAAGTCAATTTAACAGTAAAATGTGGCCAATAATAATCATACACATCTTCGACCATAGTATCCACTTGCATTATTTCTACCGAAATGCAGTCAGACACAGTTTGCGCGCCAACTGTTAAACAAGCGGTAGAACTAAAGATGCAAAACGCTAACACGCAAGCCAAAAAACTTAAAAACTGTTTTTTCATAATTTGCCTCCTAAAAATATTAATTTATCTTAATGTCTTTGGCAGTTTTCGGGAAGACTGCCGCTAACATAATAGCCACTTGCTATATCTTTGCAAGCCGTTGTAAATAACCCACCGCTTTCTTTACAGAAAACTGCTTGCTCGATATCGGGTGATACTTTAAATTTACTATCTTTATTTTTAGTAATACTTCCGATTATGGAAGAAAACATTTCAGATGCGATATTATCGCTTCCAAACTTAGAATGCCACACCGCGCAACTGTATTCAGGAGTAACGCCCGCAAACCAGTTGTCCTCAAAATTATCGCCCGTGCCCGTTTTTCCAGCAATAGCGATATTATCAGATTTTGCGCCTGCACCCGTTCCTGACGGTGCTATAACGCCTTGCAAAAGTTTATTCATAATGGTAGCAGTTTGGGGAGATATAACCTGTTTTTCATTATAACTATCAACATAGATTACCTTACTGCCTACCGAAATTTTGCTTACAGTATGCGGTGGAGTATACATACCACCGGTTGCAAAAATTTGATAATAGCCTGACATTTCAAGCGGTGAAATGCCACTTACTAAACTACCCAAGGCTATGTTGCCTATAACCTCGTCGCCGCCTTTTTTAGCAGCCTCGTTCTTTTCATAATCAAGCATAAGTGCAAAATTATCCTCTAAAAATTTTATTGAGTTTTCTACCCCGTAAATCGATAAAACCTTTACCGCTACGGTATTCAGCGATTTTTGAATAGCCTCAAAAATATCTGTAGGTTTATAGGAATATTCCCCCGTGGCATTTCTCGGCCAATCGTAAAGTTCACCGCGTTGGTCGGTCAGTTGTTTATAAGGCGAGTCCTCTATAACAGTTGACCAATTCACCTTGCCCGATTCGATAGCAGGGGCATATACGCTTATCGGTTTTATAGAAGAATGCGGTGAAAACTTCATTTGCGCGTAAAGTTCGCCGCCACCACCGCTAAAAATTGCAGATAGTCCGCCTTTAAGATTAGTAACCGCCGCACCGTAATTAACATCAGCAGAGTAATTGGTGTGTGTTGTTTCCAGCGCCGTGTGAACATTCGGTTCAAAATAGGTGTGCACCGTATAACTTCCATTATTCAGTTTTTCGGTTGCTTCGGTTGCGGTTATACCCTCAATAGCAGAAATCAGCATTACCGTTTCATTAAACGCAAGAGTTGCATATTCGTTATAATCGGTAGCAATTTCGCTATTTTGCATAGTAGCCATAATTTTATTATTACAGTCTTTAAAAACAATGTTCCGTTTTCCGCAAGCCGAAAAGGCAGGACAAATAAAAATTAAACACAAAATTAAACTAATTATCTTTCGCACTGTAAGAAAGCGCCTCCTCCCCATTTTCTATAAATTCAAGTATTTCCTTTGGCAGTTCGGTTGTGGGTTGATCGGTTATCATACTGCCAAGTTTACTCAAACGCTCATTATTTTTCGCAAGCGCATCTTTTAATTCTATAAGTTCTTTGTAGCAATAGTATACACTAGCGGTATCCCCTGCTTTTTGGTATAAAGAAATCCCGTTTACAAGCATTGCCGCATATTCTTCATATTCTTTATACTCAAACGGATTTTTTTCAAAAACCAATTTCTTGTACTTTATAAGTCCGCCAAAATCACCTTTTGAATAAGCATATTTCGCCTTAATTGTATACGTCGCATAATAAGCCGTATTTTGCGATATTATTCTATCGGCTAATGAATTAGCATCCTCTAAATCAGCGGTTTTTTCAAGTTGACTTAAATTTACGCGGGTATTAAAAGGATATAACGCATCAGAAACTGAATACACCCCGAAATGCCCAAACATAAGCGGAATTGCCATATAAAAAGCCGCAAACATAGCCGCCGCAAACCCAAAATTATAAGCATTACGGTTCTTTTTTAACACGTATTTTTTACCGTCATTTGTATTAACAAGATAAATAAGTAGGCAGAACATCGATATAAACTGAAAATTAAAGTCAAAGCAACTGTGCAACAAAATCGTTAATACAATTAGTTTAATGGTTTTATCGGTATTTTTAAGTTTAAAGAACTTAAGCAAACTAACTATAAATACTGCTGTCGGCACCCAACCGATATCAAGTAGCAACTGCAAAAAATCGTTATGTATATACGCTACTGTATACATACCTGTTTGCAAACTTTGTTGAATATAAAAATACCCCATATATCCAAGGCCAAACGGATGTTTTAAAATTATCGGTATAGCATCAAAAAAATACAGAAAACGACCAATAAAGGTACTTTCGGTAAAAGAGATTCGCAAAAATCTGTAAATAACACCTGTTTTACCGCTAACAAGCAAAGTAACTCCCAAAACAACAACTAACGCCGCCGCAATAATCATTACTACTAACCGTAACTTTTTGTTACCGCTTATAAACAGCATTATAAAGTTAGAAACCAAAAGCAAAACGAAAACTGTTCGGCTGCCGGTATAAAGAATTCCGCCAAGTAACACCGCCAATAAAACAAAATCTAATGCAGATAATTTCTTTTTAGAAAGCAAAATCAATTCGCACACAAGCAACAACAATGCAAAACTGTTAGGGTACTGAAAAGTACCTGCCAAACGATCCGCCACAGTAAAAAAAGGTTTAAATATCGGTACAAACGACAGCACCGAAGTAAGCAACACAACTACCGCCGCAAAAAACGGCAAAACCGCGAATAAACGCTCTAAAAAAGCGTTTTCTTGCCAAAGAATAAAAAGATAAAGCAAAATGGGTAAAAATTTAAAAAGGCCTATAAAAGCCATACCTTTATCCACTGCCCAAAGGCAAGTTAAACCGTAAAACAAGCAAATAGAAATAACCGAAATGCTTAAAAAATTAAAATAAAATACAAATTGTTTTTGGCGCTTTACTTTAACTAATAAATAAACGCTCATCGCTACAGCCAATATGCAACTTATATACTCATGAAAACCGCCAACACAAATAATGGAAAGCATTAAAAAAATATCCGAAATTTGCAGGCTCTTTAACTTTTTCGCTATGCCCATAAACACACTCCGTTAATCAGACATATATTTTACATACTAAATTTTACTTTATATTTACTTTAAAGTCAAGGATTGAGGGCGTCAAATTTATCGATAAGAAAAACACTCTGCTGTTTAGCAGAGTGTTTTTTCTTATTTACGGGTAGGTTTCACATTTGAATCAGGATTAATATTTCCATCAATAACACCGTTGTTATCCTCAAACGCTTTAATATTTTCTCTTATTAAAACAAGTACCTGACTATTTACGCTTCTCCCCTCATAATCAGCAATATATGAGATCTTATTCAACATTTCCTCTTCAATTCTAATAGAAACACTCTTAATAGCCATAATTTCACCTCATAATAAATATATTGTATATTCATTTTAGAATTATTATGTGTTATAATGGTAAAAGTGGATATACTGTATATCTAATATATTTGAGGTGAAAAATATGAAAATAAATACTTGCTGTTTTATCGGTCACAGAACAATAATAGAAACCGAGGAACTAAAAACTAAACTTAATGATATTATCGAAAAACTAATTGTAGAAAACAAAGTCGATACATTTCTTTTAGGTAGTAAGAGTCAATTTGACAGCCTATGCCTTGAACTTATGACTAAATTCAAAGAAAAATACCCGCACATAAAACGGATTTATGTACGGGCAGAATACCCCAATATTAGCGAACGCTATAAAAAATATCTTTTAGAAAAATATGAGGATACCTACTACCGCGAAAAGATAGTATGCTCAGGACGTGCCGCATACGTAGAGCAAAACTGCGAAATGATTGATAATAGCCATTTTTGTATTTTTTATTGCAATGAATATAACGTTCCCACAACTCGTAAGAGTGGAACAAAGATTGCCCTTAATTACGCAAAAAAGCGCGAAAAACAGGTTATAAACCTATCTTTAAAATAATAACTACTAACCATTAACTTGAAAATTTCAATAAAAAATGATATATTAAACTTACTACTTAAAATTTCAGTTTAGGAGAATTTTTTTGGAAATTTTATTTGAAGACGATTATATTATAGTTTGCATTAAACCTTGCGGTGTTTTGTCCCAAAGTGATAACCGCGGCGGTGAAAGTATGATAACCTTGCTTGAGAAAAACTCTAATACAAGCGTTTATCCTTTGCACCGTCTGGACCGCGAAGTCGGCGGAATTATGGTTTACGCAAAAACCAAATTTGCGGCGGCGGTTTTAAGCAAAGATATTGCAGACAACAACTTTAAAAAGGAATATTTAGCCCTTGTTCACGGCATACCCCCAACACCTGACGGCGAAATGAAAGACCTGCTTTTTAAGGACAGTAGCAAAAATAAGGTATTTGTTGTTAAAAAGGAACGCAAAGGGGTTAAAAAGGCGTCTTTAGAATACACTACCCTGTGCACAAAAGAGTATCTTAGCGAAAATTTAAGTGTAATTAAAATTCTATTACACACAGGTCGCACCCACCAAATACGCGTGCAGTTTGCTTCAAGAAAAATGTCCCTTACAGGCGACCGTAAATACGGCGCGCGTGACAGTTTTAAAGAAATAGGACTTTGGTCCTATAAACTCACCTTTAATCACCCTAAAACTAAGGAAAAACTCTCCTTTTGCGCCGAACCGCAGAATATTATTAAAAACTTTTTGACAAATAATTAAAATCAAAGCGCTCTTAACCATCTGGTTGAGAACGCTTTTTAATTAGTTATTCTTTTCAATAGCGGTGATTTTATCAACCCTTGTTTGATGGCGACCGCCCTCAAACTCGGTATCAACAAACAAATCGGCAAGTTCTACCGCAGTACCCACACCGATTACTCTGCCACCAAGGCAAAGCACATTTGAATTATTATGAAGTCGGGTAAATTTAGCAGAAAAATGCTCACTGCAAGCGGCGGCTCTGATACCGTTAACCTTATTAGCGGCTATTGACATTCCAATACCTGTTCCGCAAACTAAAATACCGAGTTGGTTTTCACCGCTGGTTATACCCTCGCAAAGTTTTTCGGCGATATCGGGATAATCAACCGAAACCTGCTCATAAATACCGTAATCGGTAACCTCAAAACCACGTTCTTTTAAATGTTCTGCTATAGCGTTCTTATGTTCAAGACCGCCATGGTCGCAACCTACTGCAATTTTCATTGTTTCTGCTCCTTTTTTAGTTTTAACTCTCTTTCCGCCTGAGGAAGTCTTAAATAAACAGGAAGTAATTCCTCAGGGCTTTGGTGCATACCGTTTTCAAAATCCTTTATAGACGCTAGCGCCACTCCCACCGCATTCTGATACCTACGGTTTTGCGCCGCAATATCTACATTTTTTAGATTTTTTACAAAAGAATAAAACAATTCTGCCCCATCGCCGACTATTATAACACGTTTTTCACCATTTTGCGAGATATTTTTTATATTTTCCGCAAGTTCTTCGCACATAAGCGCTCTATCTTCACAAAGTCTGGTAATTTCGCCGCCGTTTACTTCAAACAAGGCATTATAAACCTGATTACAACGAGCATCCATAACAGCACAAACCACGCAGTCGCAATCATTATAATTTTCTGCCATACATCTAAGGGACGATACCGCCACAACAGGCATTTTTTTCGCCGCCGCCAAGCCTTTAATAGCGCTTATTCCTATTCTAATGCCTGTAAACGAGCCAGGTCCTGCTGACACGGCAAAGCCCTCAATATCATTAATTTTAAGCATTGCCGACTTTAAAATGTTTTCCACCATAGGCATAAGGGTTTGGGAATGGGTAAGTTTAACATTAACAAAACCCGACGCCAGTATTTTTTCGTCCTCCGCAATAGCCGCAGAACAGGCAGTTGCAGAACATTCAATCGCTAATATCTTCATAATTTAAGTTTCCTCTTTATGATAAACGGTTATTTTACGTACGTTTTCACTTTCTCTTTCAAACTCTATGTACCAGGTATTCATAGGCAAAGCGTTTTCAATATTCTCGCTCCACTCCGCCGCAACAATTCCGTTTTCCTCGATATACTCAAAAAAACCAGACGAATAAAGTTCGTCCCAAGAAGAGATACGGTACATATCAAA
>JAZQHI010000055.1:0-28205 GCA_045540535.1 Acutalibacteraceae bacterium
GCTCAGCTGGTAGAGCACTTGCTTGACGTGCAAGGGGTCACAGGTTCGAGTCCTGTTACTCCCACCAAAAATCCTTGTTCTTCGGAACAAGGATTTTTTCATGCTGTATTTGTTGGTTAACACGTAGTAAATATTACTTCTGTATTACTTAATAATTAATATGTAAACTGTTTTGTATAGAACACAGTTTATTCTTCTGTTTGGCTCTATAAAAATGCATTTTTTACAGTAATTACAAAATTAAAATTCTATCTCAAGTCCGTCATGCGACATGATAAAACCGTCTTTTTCATAAACTTCGCGATTTGCATAAAGAACATCTGGATCATTATGAGAGAAATGATTTACAACAAGTTTTGAGTTTTCGTCAATCATTTTTTCTTCACGCATTTTTTGGCAAATTTCTTTTACATAACGGAAGCAAAGATGGGTTAATCCAAGCATTTCTTCACCTTTTGTTCCGCCACAACAATCAATTGTAACTAAATCAAAATATGGTTTATTATTAAATAGATATTCTTCAGTTTCTGGGGGCAAAAGACCGGTATCATGAGCATAAAGTATGCGTTTCCCATCTTTTTCAATTATGTATATAAATGGGGTTTTAGTACCGTGAGCGGCTTTAAGGGGGATTACAGTTGCAATTCCAATATCGGTTTTTTCGAAAGGATGCAGGATGTGAATAGAGAGTCTTTTTGGGAGTTTATTTGCTAAAGGAGTTAATTTTTCAACCATCTCTTCTCCACCGTAAAAATGGTAAAGAGGCACATCTTCGGGCAGATTGGCAAAACCATAGCGAAGCATAGCGATATCGTCGATATGGAAATGATCAGAGTGACAGTGAGTTATCAGATAATGGTGAATATTTGTCAGATTAATGTTATCACGTATTGTATGAAAATATGTATCTGCAGGATAATCTATCATCAATTCACCGTCAATAAGCGATTGCGAACGGGTACGTATTTCTTTTCCGCCAAATTCGCGGGCTTTTTTACAGGTTTCACAAGTACAAAAGAAAGCGGGTATGCCTTCGGCTGCAGCGGTACCTAAAAATTTAATTTTCATAAAAGACCTCCACCGGATGAGTTATATAAACATTATAACTCATTATATATTTTTTACCATTTGTTTTTGGCTTTAAAAACTTTAAATTTAGGCTAAAACGCGGTAAAAATACAAAACATTTAAATATTTTAAGTTTATTGTTCGCTCTACACTATGTTGAGAATTAGCCAAAATTTAAATCGTTCAAAGCCAAAAATATATAGTGTTATTTATGATTTTTTTTTATAATGATATTAAATGATGCTGATTAAAAGGACGGTATTGCAGTTGCGTAATGAAATAGAAAATATTCTTTTACAGATTGAATCAATAAAGAAAAAACCGCAAGATGCTAATATGCTACCACAAAATGCATACTATTTAGATGATAATAAGATTTTATGTTGCGATAGGAAAAAAGGTGTATCCCGTTTTCCTTATGATTCGGATGGTTTAGTTTTGTGGGCTTATTCCAACGGTATTATCGAAGCGTTGGAGTCAACCTTTAATATTTTTAAACCGCTGGTGAATTTTGAAGAACCTACAGTTAATTTCTTTGGTGGAATTCTTAATGAAGATAAAGAATATATACCGATATCATTATTTGAATGCACCAAACAGTTGGTTGAGGGTATAAAGGTAGAAAGGTATGTAGTTTATACCAATAAATGCGCATATTATATTGCGGATACCGCGCTTGTTACATTTGCTCTTAGGATACATGTCGACAATAAAAAACATATGCATTTTTCTTTTAATGCATACAACAAGAAAGATGAATCAGTTTCGATTTATATGTTTTCTATGTTTGAGGCAATTTTGCGCTATGTTCCAAATGAATTCTTTTGGGACCGCATGACTAAGTTCGGGAATGTGTATGAAAACGGTTTTGTTTTGAGGAGTAATTCAAATTGTCTAGCAATTGGCAGAAAAACTTTCGGCAGCAAAATAGAAAAAGAGTATACCACTGTTGGACGAAGTGATGTTACCGGAAATAAGCGTTCGGTAATGAATTCTGAGTGTTTGCTAAAAGGTCGGTTTATACAAGAGAGAAACGCAGTTAATACCACCGATTTCCCCGCAGCCGCTAACATATTAAATATTGTTCTTGATGCTCATAGCGACATTCGTTTGGAGTATGATTTATCGTATCATTTTGATATAGGCAGTGCTGTAAACTGCCTAAATGAAGATATTAATATTAGAGATATCGATGCATCTTTAGAAAAAGATGCAAAAGAAGAAAACGACGCATTGAACAGCCTTAAAGTAGCCTTTAAGGATTGGAATGACGGTATAAATGCAGAACTTTATAATAAATTCTTGAAATCGGTTCAGAAACAAGTGAGTTTTTGTGCTTTCGGGAAAAACTATGCCGGTCGTTTTATAGGCGTTCGGGATGTTATGCAACAACTTGAAAGCAGTCTTATTTGGCAACCTGAAAAAAGTAGAGAAAAAATAATAACCGCAATGAATTATATACTTGAGGACGGTCGTCCGCCAAGGCAGTTTTCGGTTAGTCATAATGCGGGTGCTTTGCCTGAGATGGATTTACGTATGTTTATTGATCAAGGCGTTTGGATTATTTCTACATTGTATTCATATCTTGCTTTTACAGATGACTACTCTATACTTGATGAAAAATGTACGTATTTTGTTGCAGATGAAAATAACACGCGCATAATCAAAAAGAGTGATATTGTTGATACGGTTCTCGACCACTTGGTAAAAATTATGAAGTTTTTATCAAGTAGCATAGATAATGAAACCGGTTGCTTACGTATTTTACACGGTGACTGGAATGATGCGCTTGACGGTCTGGGCAGAACCGAAGATGCAGGCAAGAAATATGGTTCAGGTGTTTCGGTTATGGCTTCGTTACAGTTTTATAAAAATTGTGAAGAAATGATTGAAATTTTGAAAAAGACAGGAAAATACACCCAAAAGATAGAAGAATATGCTGCTATTCGTAAAAATCTTGAAGACGGTTTGTTTAAATATGCTGTCGACCAAGACGACAATGGTAATAAACGTATAATTCACGGTTGGGGTGATAAATTATCGTATAAAATCGGCTCGTTTTCAGATCCTGACGGTGTGGCGCGAATAAGTTCTACTGCTCATTCTTTTTGGGCTGTTTCCGGTTTAATAAAAAAAGATTTAAGTTTTAAAGAAACTTTAAAATCGGCATTTAAAAAACTTAACTCGAATTATGGACTGTTAACTTTTGATAAACCGTTTGGTCCTGAATTGCAACGTGAGGTTGGGCGTTTAAGCGGAATTACGGCGGGAACGTATGAGAATTCGGCATCCTATGTTCATGCTTCGATGTTTGGAATTATGGCGCTTTTTGCAATAGGCGAAAGTGAAAAAGCCTGGACAGAATTGGAAAAATCAAGTGTAATTTCACATAAGAATTGCTCTCTAACACCCTTTGTTATGCCAAATTCGTATTGTTATAATGTTCAATATGGAATGGACGGAGAGTCTATGGGAGACTGGTATACAGGAAGTGGAACGGTTTTAATAAAGTCAATTGTTAGATATGGCTTTGGCATATCCCCCAATTTAGACGGACTTTTATTGCAAACTGCACGAACAATGCCTTGCAATAATGCTGAAATTTCTGTTGTTATAAAAGGACACCCTATAAAGTTAATTTATGAGAAAAAGGGAAACGGTTCGCGCTCGATTACAATCAATGGAAAGAATGTAAATTGCGGCTATGATGAACTGATTGAAACCCCAACAGTTTTTATTCCAAAAGAAGAAATTTATGATAATATGGTTATAAAAGTGACCGATAAATAATCTATAAAAAACACACTCAACCGATTTAGATTGAGTGTGTTTTTTTGTTATTTGTTCCAAAAGCCAAATTCAACATTTTTTGGGCATATATTCCTGTGGATTGGTTGAGCAAAATTTGTTATAGTGAAAGTGTGATTTTAAATCAATTTAATTGATTGATTTTCATTTGTTTCATCGCTGGAGAACTGGTTTTTAAATTCACGCGGAGTTAAGTGAGTATACGATTTAAAGATATTTGCAAATTGTGAGGATGAATTGAAACCACATTCAAATGCCACATCTGTAATACTTAAATTGGGTTTTTTTAATAGGATTTTTGCCAAATTTATTCTTCGCTCGGTGAGGTAGGAATAAAGTGACATACCGGTGTGTTCTTTGAACATGTGCCTGAAACGGTCGTAACTATAACCGTGCTCGGTTGCAAGCGCTTTAAAATCTATAGTATCGCGGATATTGTTATTAATATAATTTTTTATGTGCGACCAATCAATTTTAATTTTTGAGTGGATGGATTCTGCTTGAACCATAGCGGCTGTTATAAGCGCTTCTGCCAAAAGACTTTCTGTTAGTTGCATACCCAGTTCGCTTTGATTGTATGAGGCTCTTTTAAGTTTTTTCAGTATTGGAAGTAACGATAAATTGTTGTCTTCAAAAACCCCTTCTTTAAATGAAACACCTTTTATATTATGAGTAAAATGCAACCAAATCACGTTGCTTGGTCCGTGTGTTGTACTGTGAGGATTATCGGCTTTGTGAAAGACAAAGGTATTCTTTTTAAACCGATAATCAGTATCTCCGATTCTTGTGGTTCCGGAGCCTGAAATATAATATGTTATTTTATCAGATGCGTGGGAATGAGTTTTAAGTTCTAAGGGAGCGGTATAATTTTTAACAATGATTTCTATTAAATTACAGTCCTGCATATTATCATCTCCTTTAGTTGAATTATTGTAGCATATTAATCAAAAAAAAGCAAATATTTGTTTTGCGTTTAGCCAAAATATAAAATAATATAGAGCCGAAATCAAATATCAAAGTTTATACTCCATATTTATAATATATATGTAAAGCGGTGTTTTGTTGATATTTGAAAGCAAACACCAAATCGTGTACAAAATATTCGGGGCGTGGATAATGAGGTTTAAGTTAGTTTCTTCACTTGAAAAATGTTTCTTAGATGATGATATAATTTTGAAAGAAGAATTTATAAAGGGCAGTTGCTTGAAAAACGAATTATTTCGTTTTGGTATTTGCTTTGATAATGAGAACCATGCTGAGGTTCCCCGTGCGCTTTGCCTGACGGTGAATTCAGAGTTAAGCGATAGGGTTTCAGTTTATCGTGTTGAACATATGCCGGTAAAATTTCCTGTGTATAACAACAGAGAGAATGTCGATTATTTAAGAACGACACCGGGTCTTTATCCTGATTTACTTACACCGTTAAATGAGCATAATCGCCTTATCATAAGTTACAATTTAGAGTCTTTGTTTATTGAGGTTGATACAAAAGGTGTTTCAAAAGGCGGAGTGTTTCCGATAGAATTTGTTTTTTCGGATTTTGGCAGTAAGCAAGTACTACAAACTCTTACTTTTAATCTTGAAATCATTGATTGTGAGTTGCCCGAACAAGATTTAATTTTTACGCAATGGTTTCATTGTGATGCGCTTATGAATTATTATAACACCGAAGCGTTAGATGAGCGTCATTGGGAAATAATTGAGAATTATATAAAAACCGCAGTCAAACACGGTGTCAATATGATTTTAACACCTATACTTACTCCTGCTTTAGATACTTATGTTGGCGGAGAACGTTCCACAATCCAATTGGTTGATGTGACAGTAACTAATGGGAAATATTCTTTCGGCTTTGATAAGTTAGAAAGATGGATTAAGATGTGCAAAAAGGTGGGCATTAAATATTTTGAAATGTCGCACTTGTTTACCCAGTGGGGTTGCGCTCATGCGCCTAAGGTTATTGCTACTGTAAACGGTGTGGAGAAAAGGATTTTCGGTTGGGAAACAAATGCTGACTCTGTCGAGTATAAAGAGTTTTTGGAAGCATTTTTACCGGAACTTATTACCTTTCTTAAACAACAGGGCGTTGATAAAGAAACTATGTTCCATATTTCTGATGAACCAAATCTGAAAAATATCACTAATTATTTAACAGCACGCAATATTGTTGCACCGCTTCTACAGGGTTTTGAAATTATTGATGCCGTTTCTAATTATGAATACTATACCGAAGGTATATGCACTCGTCCTATACCGTCCATAAGTCATATTGAGCCTTTTATTGAAAATAAGGTTCCTGATTTATTCGCATATTATTGTTGTACTCAATTTGATAAGGTTTCAAACAGATTCATTTCAATGCCCTCCTACAGAAATCGAATTATTGGAATTCAAATGTACAAATATGGTATTAAGGGCTTTTTACATTGGGGATACAATTTTTATAATACTCAGTTTTCATATGCGCAGACAAATCCTTTTTTATATATGGATGCAGAATACGCATTTCCTGCTGGGGACCCATTTTCAGTTTACCCCGCTTCAGATGGAACACCCTATGCATCGTTAAGATTAAAGGTTTTCCACGATGCAATTCAGGATATTTCTGCTTTATCGCTATGTGAAAAGTTATGCGGAAAAGAATTTGTTATGAACCTTATAAATGAAAATTGCCAGTCCGGTATAACCTTTAAAGAATATCCACGCTCGGATAAATATATCTTAGAGTTGCGTGAAAAGGTTAATCTTGCAATAAAGGAACACATATAACTGCTTAAAATCGAAAGAGAGTTTTAAATGAATAATATAATTAAACAAGCCGCTGAAGTGAAAAAGAAAAATATACCTTTTTCACTTGACAGCGATGCGTTTTATGGATTAGTAAGTCGTGTTGCGGGTAAAAAATATGCGGATTATGTTAAGGTAGAAAAAATATGTTCCGAGAGCGGATTTGATGAATATTCTGTTGAAAATGCAGAAAACGGAATAAAAATCAAAGCAACATCAGGTTCAGTAGCCGCATTTGCATTCAACCGATATTTAAGAGAAATATGCGGTTACTATATAAGTATTAAGTTTAAGGTGGGAGTGTTACCTGATGAGCCGCCTAAACTTAAAAAATCAATAACCGGCAAAAGTGCTTTTCACTACCGTTATTTTATGAATTTTTGCACATACGGATATTCGTATGCATTTTATGAATTTGATACTTTTGAAGATGTTTTGGACAGAATACTTCTAAGCGGATTTAATATGATTTTAAATCCTGTGGCTCAAGAATATGTCTGGTTTGAGTTTCTTAAAAAACTCGGTTACACATCTGATGAGGCCAAGTCATATTTAGCATCAACTGCATTTATGCCGTGGTTCCTAATGGGTAATTTGAGTAACTACAATGGAAAATGTAGCGACAATTGGCTTGAACGGAGAAAGAAATTTGCGGGCCAAATTAACAAACGGTTATTAGAATTTGGATGTTCTGCATTAATGTGCGGATATTCTGGTATGGTGCCGGAAGATATTCAACGTTTATTTCCAGACAGTAATCCCATTTTGTCAAAAAAATGGTGTGGGCTTAGTCGACCTGCAATAATTAGCGGAAACGATAAAAACTTTGATAAGATTGCTGAAACTTTTTACGATGCACAACTAGAAATACCTTATTCAAATAAAATGCATTATTATGCTGCCGATGCATTCCATGAGGGCTCTGTACCTATAGGAGTTGATACGGTTCTATATGCTGAAAAAATTTTTAATGCTATGAACCGTAAGGATGAAAATGCTGTTTGGGTATTACAGGGTTGGGGAAATAATCCCCGTCGTGAAATGGTTAAGGCGGTAGACCAAAGCCGTATATTAGTACAAAACCTTTTAAGCCAAAAGAATTTCAACGGTAAAGATAATTTTGCCGATTCGCCATGGATTTACTGTACTGTAAATAATTTTGGCGGGCAGCATTTGCTTAGGGGAAATGCTGAACGGTCGCTTAAAGATCCGTTTGTCGCACTTGACAAGGATAAATACACGTGTTTGGGCATAGGCTATATGCCGGAATCTACTGAAACAGATGAGATTTTCTTTGACATTGTTTCTAGGGTGGGAATGCGCGATACACCTATTGATTTTGAAGTGTATTTAAAAGAGTTTTTAAAAGAGCGTTACGGATTTGTAAGTGAAGAGATTTATAAAGCGTGGAAAATGCTCTGTGATTATACATATGATTCAGATGATATTTCAAGTTCGGGAGAATCCTCTTTTTGTTGCCGACCAACTCCTACCGCAGACCGTGTTTCAACCTGGGGCAAGACATCAGTTGTTCGCGATCATACGGCACTTAAAGAAACCATTAAAATACTTATGAAGTATTATGATGCACTTAAATCTTCCGAGGCGTATATGTATGACTTAGTAGATTTCACAAGACAGTTAATGGCTAACGATTCTTGGAAGTTGGTTTATGGAATAAATCAAACTTTTGCAGAAAAGGATACGGAGAAGTTTTTAGAGTTATCTGACGAATTTTTACATAGATTTGATTTGATGGAAAACTTACTTAAGACCCATTCGGCGTTTTTACTTGGCAATTGGCTTGAACGAGCCAAAAAATTAGGCTCGGATGAATTAGAAAAAAGTTGGCTTGAGTGGCAGGCACGGAGAATTATAACCGTTTGGGCAAACAAATCGGGTGATGAATTGCACGATTATGCTGCCCGAGAATATTCCGGTATGATTTCGGATTTTTATAAAGTGCGTTGGGAGAGATATATTTCTGCTCTTAAAATTTCTTTATATACAGATTCCGAAGTACAACTTTTGGATTCATACGAAGTTGAGGCGGCGTTTGGTTTAGAAAACAAAAAATTCCCAACTAATACATCGGGTGATACTTATCTTGCTGTAAAGAGCATATTAGAACTTGAGAATATAGGATCGGTTTAACAACACATAAATGAATAATGTTTCTAAGATGCCTACCGATTGTGTTGTTAAATAATTGTGAATTAGGAGGTAACAGGATGAACACAAGCGCTTTCAAAAGAAGTATTTCAATTCTTTTGGTGGTAGTCTTTATTTTGACAACCGTTTTATCGTTGCATTTAACAACATCAGCAACGATTCCGTCTGAATGTATTTCGACAATAAATAAAGACTGGTCAATAGCACCGATTACAGTTACGGATAATATTTATTTTACCGATGCGCTGAATTACAAGCGCACACCTGACCCAACAATGTCCGCGGCGGCAACAGTGGGTGGTCTTGGCGGAAATATGACCGTATATAATACTGGCGATTATTTAAATGATAAGGTGTTCACATACGGCGCTGAAGACGGTACACTGAAAACATGGATAGATAATGGCGGACATTACCGTTTTTGGATTAGAACTCCTGATTATAACGGTGAAAAAATAACGCTTAGATTAAACTTTTGTGCATATATCAACGATAAAACCAATGCGAATTATGACTATTATTCATATCCGTCAATCAATAGTGATATCGAGGTTGTTGCAGACGGCAAGTGGCATGAGGTAATAGGTAATTATAATGGTAATACCGAAGCGCAAAAAACCGCAGTGTATTCATTGGTTAAACCCACCGCGAAGAACGGATATACATTAACGGGCGAAGAACCGAAGAAAGAAAAAAATAATTTCTATCTTAGAGTCTATAATAAAACTACTAAAACTATAACAAAGTCTGATTTGCAATATTCGCACATCGAGTTTCATTTTGCTGCACCTACGGCTCTTGGTGACGGAAACCCTGTTATTCCCGATGAACCGATATCTACAATCAGCAAAGACTGGTCAATGGCACCTATGACGGTTATTGATAATATTAATTTTACCGATGCGCTCAACTATAAGCGTACACCCGACCCCACAATGTCGGCCGCTGCAAGTGAGGGTGCAATCGGCGGAAATATGACTGTATATAATACAGCGGAATCGTCCGATAAAGCATTTACTTATGGCGCAAACGGAACCCTTAAGTCTTGGATTGACAAAGGTGGACATTACCGTTTTTGGATTAAGACTCCTAATTTTGATGGAGAAAAAATAACTTTAAGACTTAATTTTAATGCTTATATAAACGATAAAACAAATGAGAATTACGATTATTATAAATATCCTACTGTAAACAGTGACATTGAGGTTGCGGCAGATGGCAAATGGCATGAAATAATCGGTGATTTCAGTAACAATACAGCAGCACAAAAGGCTGATTTATATGCCTTAGTATCTCCTACTGCTAAGAACGGTTATACACTAACAGGAACTGAGCCAAAGAGAGAAAAGACCGATTTTTTACTTAGGATTTACAATAAAACAACTAAAGTTATCACAAAAGGCGACCTACAGTTTTCGCATATTGAATTCCATTTTAAAGAGCCTACAGCGCTTGGTGACGGAAACCCTGTTATTCCCGATGAACCGATATCTACTATTAGTAAGGATTGGTCCATAGCGCCGATTAATGTTACAGATAACCTCAATTTTACGAACGCACTTAACTATAAGCGCACACCTGACCCAACAATGTCAGCCGCTGCAAGCGAGGGTACACTTGGTGGAAATATGACTGTATATAATACAGCGGAATCTACTGATAAAGCCTTTACTTATGGCGCAAACGGCACGCTTAGAACTTGGATAAACAATGGCGGTCATTACCGTTTTTGGATTAAAACCCCAGATTATAACGGCGAAAAAATAACGCTAAGACTTAATTTTAATGCGTATATTAACGACAAGTCAAATGAGAATTACGATTACTATAAATACCCGACAGTAAATAGCGATATAGAAGTAGTTGCAGATGGTGAGTGGCACGAAGTAATCGGTGACTTTAGTAATAATACAGAAGCACAAAAAGCGGATTTGTACGCATTGGTTTCACCAACGGCAAAAAACGGATATACACTTTCAGGTGATGAACTAAAGAGAGAAAAGACCGATTTCTTACTCAGGATTTACAATAAGACAACAAAAGAAATCACAAAAGGCGATTTACAGTTCTCTCATATTGAGTTCCACTTTGAAGCACCTGTAGCACTTGGAAACGGAAATATAGTTGTTCCTGACAAATGCATATCTACAATAAGCAAAGATTGGTCGATAGCACCAATTGCCGTTACTGACAACGAGCATTTTACTGATGCACTTAATTATCAGCGTTCCCCAGAACCCACAATGTCAGCCGCTGCAAGCGGGGGTGCACTTGGTGGAAATATGACTGTATACAATACAGCGGAATCTGCCGATAAAGCCTTTTCTTATGGGGCTGACGGAACTCTAAGAACTTGGATTGATAAAGGCGGCCATTACCGTTTTTGGATTAAGACGCCTGACTATAGTGGCGAGAAAATCAAATTAAGACTTAATTTTAATGCGTATATTAACGATAAGTCAAATGAGAATTACGATTACTATAAATACCCGACAGTAAATAGCGATATAGAAGTAGTTGCAGACGGCAAGTGGCATGAGGTTATTGGGAATTACAGCACCGCAAACGCAGCACAAAAGGCTGATTTATATGCTTTAGTTTCGCCAACTGCAAAAAACGGATATACACTTACAGGTGAAGAGCCAAAAAGAGAAAAAACCGACTTTTTATTAAGAGTGTATAACTTGTCTGCAAAGGAGATCACTAAGTCTGACCTACAGTTCTCACGCATTGAATTCCATTTCGAAGAACCAACAACTCTTGGTGACGGTAATATAGAGGCGCCTGTCATTCAAATACCTAGTGAACCTATATCTACAAAGGTTAAGGACTGGTCAATTACATACGGTTTGGTTCGCAGCAATAAGCATTTTTCGGATATTTTATTCTACGCTCGCACTGCCGATACAATAATGTCAGCCGCTGCAGGAGAGGGAACTCTTGGCGGCAATATGACACTATATAATTCTGCTGAATCAACCGACAAAGTATTCACTTATGATGCAATTGGAACACTTCGTGCATGGATAGATAACGGCGGTAAATATCGTTTTTGGATTAGAACTCCTGATTATGACGGAGAAAAAATAGCACTCAGATTAAATTTCTCTGCTTATATCAATGATAAGTCTAATGAAAATTATGATTATTATTCATATCCGTCAATCAATAGTGATATCGAGGTTGTTGCAGACGGCAAGTGGCATGAAGTAATTGCAGATTTCGGTAACAGCACTGCGGCACAGAAAGCATCTTTATATTCTTTAGTTTCTCCTACTGCAAAAAATGGATATGTGCTTACAGGTGAAGAACTTAAAAGAGAAAAGAATAATTTTTATATCAGAATTTATAACAAGAGCACAAAAGATATTACTAAGTCGGATTTCCAATTCTCACATTTTGAGTTCCACTTTGAAGAGCCTATCGCTCTAGGAGATGGGCATATAGAGGGTGAGGATGAACTGTTCTATGGCGCTATGCCTCCTTCGTGGAGTGAACTTCCTCAGATGAAAGCCGATGAAGAGAATACGATTCTTGTTAAAACGGCACACGATTTTTGGACAGGAGATTGGAATAAATCCGAACGTTCGGTTATAGCGCCTAATTTAGGACTAACTACAAAAGACCCGAAATATAGTTGGTTTAGAAATTACCGTCAAATTGAAATTACTGATGAAGAAAAATATTATGCCGACGGCAATAAATCTGAGTTGTGCTTCTATTTAACTTCCAACACGGATATTTCAGGATATCTAAAAACGGGTGCACTTCGTTTTTGGATTAAAGTTCCTAAGGATATGACCGTACGCCTTTATCTCCTATCTATTGCACCGGACGAAAACAATCCCGAAAGTAAAAAATATACACAGGTTTATATTGATGTTCCGTTAACTATGACAACAGAAAACGACGGTTATCAAGAAGTGCAGATTGCTCTTAAAGATTTCTATAATAAGATTGCTATTAAAAATCAATGGAATCCTTATTATGTGTCCCAAATTAAGATTGGCGGTATTGAGGGTTGCACACCTGAAACATTTCTTGCAAAAGGCGAGCAACTTTGTGTAAGCCATTTTGAAATTTGGAAAGCAGAAGCCAAAGAGCCTGAGGAAATAGATACAACCAGAAAGTTCTATAGTAAAAATGGAAAGTTCTTTATAAGAGATACGGATGAGGTCTTATCTACTACAAGTACAGTAAGCGCATTTGAGAATATCTTGGAAACCGAAAAATATTCGGCGCTTTCTAAAAAGTATTTTGATAATGCTGAATTTCTTTCTTCGTTTACTGTTGAGGTTGTTTCCGAAACACTGTATGACTGCTACATTGTTAAACCGTATGATAAGGTAGAAGTGAATTTCCCACTTTCAAAATATGTGGAGAACAAAGACCTTAATATATGTGTAGTCAACGGAGCGGGTATATACGATTGCGAATATACAATAAACGACACCAATCTTGTTATACTAACCGATCAGTTTGGCGAATTCTTATTTATGTCGGGCGGATTGCGTAACGTTACTGAATTTGAATCATCAGATTACACAGGAAATGTAAAGCATAATAATTCCAGTGATATGCCAAGCGTAGATAGCAGTACTAATACTTCTGTGGGTGGAACAGTAAGCGGTAATAACAATACGGAAGTTTCTTCTAATGAGGAAAACAGTTCTAATGATTCCTCAAGCGGCGACAAAACTGTTATTAAGAAATATAAAAAGTACAAAAAGAAAAAACCAACCGATGCACCTGCAGTTAATATGACAGCAATAGTTTTAATATCGTGCAGTGCGCTTGTAGTTGTTGGCGGCACTACCACCACACTTATAATTTTAAAGAAAAAAGGTTTAATCTTAAAGAAAGGCAGGAAAGAAAATGAGTAATATTTTTAATAGAATTACCGCACTTCTTTTAGTTGTTGTTATGATGTTGTGTTTTGCAGGATGCAGTCAAAATACAACTGACAATTCAAGCGAAGTTGAGTGGGAATGGGTTGAGGAAGAGGTTATTGTTCCGGGTGACAGTAATGAAGATGCATCAAGCAATAATTCTTCCAACACTTCAAACAGCACAACTTCTAATGCATCAAGTAATAATTCTTCCAACACTTCAAACAGTACATCTTCTGTTGTATCAAGCAATAATTCTGCCAGTACGTCTAGTGACAGCGGTTCAACCACCACAGTAAATACTGAAAAGCGTAATTTGGGAGGTAGAACCATAAAGGTTCTTGCTAACTGGACCGAACCTATTAAGGGTGAATCCGATAGAAATAATCGCTATTGGGCAAAGAAGACAGAACTCCAGAGAAAATACAATTTTACCTATGAACATATTTATATGTCAGATAAATCAATCTATGAGGCATTTATAGCATCTATATTATCCGGCACTCCTATGGCTGATGTTGTAGTTTGTTCAAACAATCCTTTCCCCGCCATTAAACAAGGTCTTTTTTATGATTTATCAAAATTAAAGGAATTTGATTTTACCGAAACCAAGTGGCAAAAGGCTGTTAATGAGATGGGCAAAGTGAATGACAAGCAATATTTATGCTTGACTCAGACTTTCACCCCCGCAAACCTTGTTTTCTATAATAAAGATGTTTTTGAACAGTATGGACAGGAAGACTTGTGGGATCTTCAAAAGGCAGGAAAACTTACTACAAATAAATTTATCGAAATAGCAACAGCAATTTCTAAAAAGACTGGAAAGCCTTCAATGCGCGGTGGAATTACTGCTACCGATGCTTTCACTTCGTTTGCTGCTTCTGTTAATGCACCTGCCATTTCGCGCAAAGCAAATTCTTTGGACTTTTCTGTTACGGTTAATACTACCGAGCGTGTAAACGCGTTTAAGCGTTGTCAGGAACTTATTACCAATGGGGTATTAAGTGATGGATTAGATTCATCAAGTTGGACATATTCGCGCGAACAGTTCATAGCAGGTAATGTTCCGATAATTGTTAATGTTACCAATCTTTATAATAACTATGCAGAACCCGATTTTGAAGTTGGCACCTGTGTGTTCCCCACTGATGATGGCGGAATGACCACAATGCTTTCTGATGTATCTTGGTCTGCGATTCCTTATAATACTAAGAACCCTCAAGATGTTGCTTTGATTTGGAATCAAATTTCGGATTATGTTATTGATGTTGATTATAAGGGTCTTTATCAGGACGTAGCACCTGATTCGGCTCTCGAATTAATGGATAAAATTTCAAAACTGCAAACAACAAAGGCTGTGGCAATTGACTATTCGGTTGTTGCTGATGCTGACGTTTCCGGTGTATATAACCAGATGATCACAGGGGCTTTATCTCCTGCGCAGGCACTACAAACGATAGAACCGCTTTTTACCGCAGGACTTAAGAATTCTATCGGTTAGAAATTATAGGGAGGTTAATTATGAAAAAGAAAATTATTGTTATTCTTTCTATGATTTTAGTATTTTGCCTCTCCCTTTCGGTTGCTGCTCTTTCGGAAACAGAAATATTTGACTTTTCAAATGATACTGAACAAATCCTACAATTGCGTTTAGTTGAGGATCATCCCGGACTTCCTGGCTATGATCTGGTTCTTAATTTCAATGCGAGATTTGGCGTTGATGGTGATATGAACCGTATCAATAACGATGAGTTCACTTTGAGTTGCGATGTTAAAGAGGTAAAGATTGATAAAAACATAATTACAATTCCTGCAAGTTTTAAAGATACAACAGAACTTGACGGTTTTAATGTATATGCTACTCATAATGAAACCGGCATCAAGGGTTCATACCCGCTAGTGCTTAAAAAGTGGGATTTAACTTTAGAAGATGAGTTCGACAATGCCGAAAAATTTGCAGAAAATTGGGAGATTTTCTCTCTCGATGAAACCGCTACAGGTGAAAAGTGCGGTACGGATACATATTGGAAGTCTTGCGAGGACAATGTTTCTCTTACTACTGATGGTGATAAAAGCGTAATGAAGATGGAAATTACAAGAGGGGACGCGAATACTTTTTATTGCGCTAATCTTGTAAGTAAATTTTCTCAAACCGAAGGCGCTTTTATTGCGAAAATCGCTGCTCCTACCCGTGGTGGCTGTAATACAGCATTTTGGGCTGTACCGGAATCGGGCAAATGGGGAGCCGATTATTTCGTTCGTTGTAGGTCGGGCTCGCGAGCAGGTTATGCCGACGGTGAATTTGATATTGTCGAGTATTCACCAAAGTGGGTAGATAATAATGGAAATCCATATTATTACTGTTCAGACCATTTCTTTAACGAACAAACAAAACAACAAATGAGCAACCTTTCTTATTCATTAAAGCATACTAACCCCAATTTAAACGGTGGGTATGTTGAATATGCACTTGCTTGGACACCCACAGGAGTATATTACTATTGTGACGGAGAACTGATTAAATCGGTTATGAATACCGAAACAATAGGCGGAGCGAAGATTAGGCTACAGTTTAATCCGGGCGCATATAACGGTGAAATAGATAAATGGGTTGGAGATTTTACCGACGAAGATATTCCGTATATGTTTGCTAAGGTTGACTATTTTAAAATGTATAAATAATTATCTAATATGAAGGGGTTGCACCCCAACCCCTTCATAAGTTTTGGTTCTTTATAAAATATTGTTGATAAATAATGTTTTATAAAAAATCAAAAATCAGGAGGTAAATACTTTGAAGAAAATGACATTAGAACAAAAAACGAATGCTAAAGGATATGTATTTATACTTCCCTTTATTATAGGATTTGTTTTTTTCTTCGCATATCCAATAATTCAAACGGTTTTTTGGAGTTTTTGCGATGTAAATGTTCAAGGTTCTATAAGTGTTAATTTCAACAGTATTCAAAACTACATATATGCACTTAGAAAAGATGCCAATTTTTTTAAATTACTTTACTCCTCGGTAGGAAGAATGCTTATTCAATTACCGCTGATACTGATTTTTAGTTTTGTTATGGCTAACTTTTTAAAACCCAAGTTTCATGGCAGAAATATAATTCGTCTTATTTTCTTTATGCCTGTTGTTTTAACGAGCGGCGTGGTAGCGACTATTGAGAAAAATACACTAATAACTGAGTTGGAAGGACTTGTAACCGTTTCGCAAATACAAGAATTTCTTTTAGATATGAATTTCCCTGCATTTTTAGCACAGTATATCTCAGATGCAGTAGACGGTATTTCTCTAATTGTAAATAATTCGGGTATCCAAATACTGCTATTTCTTGCGGCGCTTCAGTCAATATCTCCCAGTATATATGAATCTGCTTCAATAGAAGGTGCAACAGCGTGGGAGAGTTTTTGGAAAATCACATTCCCGATGGTTTTACCGCAGGTTGTTGTTGCTATGGTATACACGATTGTAAGTCTGTTTATAAGTTCGAATAATGAGGTTGTAAGTTATATTCAGGATATGTCATTTGGAAATTTAAAATTTGGTATTTCCTCAGCAATGTCTATGGTTTATACATTGATAATAGTTATTGTGTTGGCGGTTTTTGTAGGAACTACGACATATGCTACTAAGAAATATGGCGAATAGGGGGATATGTTTGTGGCGCAAAAACTAATGAAATATGCAATAAGCACGGCAAGATTACTGGTACTATTAAGCATATGTTTTGTGATTTTGTATCCGCTTTTTTCAAAAATTTCTGTTTCGTTTATGAGTGTTACCGATTTATACGATGCTGCAGTTGTGTATATCCCAAAACATTTTACGTGGTCTAATTATAAGTCTGTTATGGAGCAGGTAGGTTATTTTAAAGCCGTTTTAAAGACGGGTGCATTTACTTTATTGGTTGCATTCTTGCAGGTGGCATCTTCGCTTCTCGCGGGCTACGGTTTTGCCCGTTTTAATTTTAGGGGCAAGAATTTGTTTTTTGCTTTTGCAATACTTACGTTGATAATTCCGAGCCAAAATATTATGGCTCCGTTATATTTCCAATTCCAAAATTTTAATTTTTGGGGTTTGTTAGGGGATAATGGCTTCAATCTTCTTAACACTGCTTGGCCGATTGTGTTAATGTCTACAACCTGTATGGGACTTAACAACTGTATATATATTTATATGTTTCGTCAATATTTTAAAGGCTTTCCAAAAGAATTGGAAGAATCAGGTCAAATTGATGGCGCGAGCACATTTGTTATTTTTACAAGAATAATATTACCTAGTGCAACTGCTATGATAGCCACTGCTTTTTTGTTTAGTTTTGTCTGGCAATGGACTGATACGTTTTATGTAAATACATTTATGCCCGGTAATGATTTCTTAGCAGTTCAGTTGCAGAGTGTTCCCAGAATTTTAGGAAACACTGATTCTTATAAACTTAAGATTTTAAGCAATACTTCAATTATTTTGCTCGTATTACCTATATTGTTAATTTTCTTATTTGCTCAGCGTTATTTCGTCGAAAGTATTGAGCGTTCAGGATTGGTAGGTTAAGAATGAAGAAAACAGTTGCTTTTTTAATAGTTTTCACATTATGCATAAGTTTACTTTCGCCGTTAACCTATGCATTAGATGCTAAAAATGAAGATGCAAATACAATAACTGCTTCAATAGTGTCATCATTACCCGTTGTAAATAATATTGAAAACACAGGATTTGAAGGTATTAAAATTACAGAGAACGAAAGTATTGTAGTCACAGCAGATGTTCAACATAAAGGCTTATACAATGTGATGCTTGAATATTTTGTGATTGATGTGCACGGCTCATATATTGAGTGGATAATTGATTCGGATATAACAGAATCCAACAATTTGTCTAGCAGACTGGGTGTGTCATATTCGCTTTCTGAAATTAAGAAAGATAAAGTAGGAAATGAACTTACACCCGAATGGTTTCTTAATAAAAAATGGAATAAGGCATTTTTACTTTCTAACAACTCATTTTCATTGTCACCTGTTGAACTTGAATTGGTTTCGGGTGCAAATGATTTTGAGTTAACTTTAACAAGCGGTTCGTTATATTTAAAATCAATAAAATTAATACCCGTTGCAGAACAAATTTCTTTTGAAAAATATCTTAAAAAATATGATGATAAAAAAATAGAAGTAGAACCCATTATAATAGGCGCTGAAAATGTCACATCTGCTTCGAGTACGGTTATTATGCCGTTTTGTGATGCTTCTACCGCAAATGTATCACCAGTTGTTGACAGACTTCAGGTTATGAACGCTGTGGGCGGTAATGCGTGGAATGTTATCGGGCAAACAGCGGAATGGAGTTTTCATATTGAAGAAACAGGTTGGTACAGTTTTTCCTTTGCATATCGACAGGATTACACGGATGGTCGCGCTACTGTAAGAGAACTTAGTATAGACAATCAAGTATTATTTAAAGAATGCAGCCAAATTGATTTCCCTTATACTTCTAATTGGAGTGTGTTGGATTTAGGAGAAAACGGGTTTAAGTTTTATCTTGAGGAGGGGGACCATACTATCGGTCTTACGCCTTCTTTGGGTCAGTTTGAAACGGTATTGCAGGATGTGCAGGATTGTTTAATAGATTTAAATGCAATTTATAGAAAAATTATAAAGATAACCAGCAGTACACCCGATTCATACCGCGATTATTCGCTTGATGAAAAAATTCCGGAAACCGTTAAGGAATTAGGCGTTAAAGCAGACTTTTTGCAAGGTTGCATTGATAAAATGTCAGAATCAGTAAATTATTCACTGCTTGAAAGATTGGTCGAACAACTTAATGAATTAAATAAAAATCCAAATATTATTGCAGGGCAGTTATCAAATTTTCAATCAAATCTGACTGCGCTGGCCACTTGGATTAATGACCAAAAAACACAACCGTTGGCTCTGGATGAAATTGCTGTTTATGCTGTAGGTTCAAAGTATACAAAAGAAAAAGCAGGCTTTTTAAAACAGTTTTTTTACAGTATAAAACGCTTTTTATTATCTTTCGCAGATGAATATGTGAGCACCGCTTCAAACAGTGGAAAAACAGTAGATGTTTGGGTGACTACAGGTAGAGATCAAATGCAGATAATTCGCCGTCTTATTAGCGAAACATTTACGGTGGATAAAGATATAGCCGTGGATATTCGTTTGATAGATTCTTCTGCTTTATTGCCTGCGGTCGTAGCCGGTATCGGACCTGATGTGGGTTTGGGAGAAGCAAATGCCGCACCTGTAAACTTTGCATCAAGAGGTGCTATTTACGATTTGGCAAAATTCGAAGATTCCGAAGAAGTATTTGCAAGATTTGCCGACAGTGCAATAACACCTTACAAATATAATGGCGGTGTTTATGCTCTTCCAGAATCGTTTACTTTTGATATGATGTTTTATAGAACAGATATCTTTGAGGAGTATGGCTGGAATGTGCCAAAGACATGGGACGATGTAAAACGGCTGGTATTTGATTTAAGTAAGAATAATATGCAATTTGGCTTAGAAGCAAGTTTTGCTACATATTGTATGTTCTTATATCAAAACGGGGGAGCCATTTACTCTGAAAGCGGAGAGGAATCGCTTCTAAGTGAAAAATCGGCAATTAATGCATTTAAGGATTATACACAGTTCTATAGGGAATATAAACTGCCTTTGTCTTATAACTTCGCCAATCGTTTTAGAAGCGGTGAAATGCCGATAGCGATTGCTTCGTATGTTTCATATAACACTTTGGAGGTTTTTGCTCCCGATATAAAAGGAATGTGGGATATCACTTCTGTGCCTGGCACAGTTAATGAAGACGGTTCGATAAATCGTATTGGTGTTTCCGGAGGGACTAGTTGCTTTATTCTGGGTGATACTGAAAAACCAAAAGAATCATGGGAATTTCTTAAATGGTGGACATCGGCTGATGTTCAGGCAAAATACGGCAACCAAATTGAAAACAAACTTGGCGCTTCAGCAAGATATGCTACGGCAAATCTGGAAGCCCTAGGCGAGTTGCCTTGGTCTGATTCGTTTTATAAATCGCTTACTAATCAAATAGAAACTGTCAAGGGCATTCCCGAAGTGCCTGGAGGATATTTTACAAGTCGACATTTCAATAATGCGTTCCGCGCAGTAGTTTATAACTCAAAAGACGCTCAGGAAACCTTAATTGAGTATGTGGATATCATCAATGATGAAATTACTAATAAGCGCAAAGAATTTGGACTTTCGGTTAAAGAATAGGAGGGATATATTTGCAAAATTTATGGTATAGAATAAAAAAATATAAGGCGTGCTATTTATATATCCTTCCGTTTACAGTATTGTTTTTTACATTTACGGTATTGCCCGTTATTTTATCTATGGTGTTAAGTTTTACCAACTATAATATCTTTAACTTTCCCGATTTCACAGGTTTTGATAACTATATAAAAATGTTTTTTGGTGATTCAATATTTTTAAAAGCACTAATTAACACTTTAACGATTGCTCTCGTTACAGGACCAATTGGTTATATAGCCTCGTTTTTACTTGCTTGGATGATAAATAATTTAAGCAGCAAAATTCAATTTTTAATGGTGTTGCTTATATATTCTCCGACCATATCGGGTAATATGTTTACTATATGGGGAATTATCTTCAGTAGTGACTCTAACGGCTATCTGAATAGTTTGTTGATGTATTTTGGATTAATTAAAGATCCTGTTTATTGGTTGACTGATACCAAATATATGATGGTTGTAGTAATCATTGTAACATTATGGATGAGTATGGGAGCGGGTTTCCTCTCTTTTGTAGCGGGTATTAAAGGTGTTGACCGTTCTCAACTTGAGGCCGGTGCTATTGACGGCATTAGAAATCGCTGGCAAGAGTTGTGGTATATTATACTTCCGTCAATGAAACCGCAGTTACTTTTCGGTGCGGTTATGTCAATTAACTCTGCATTTGCTTGTGGTGGTATATCAGAGGCTCTTTGCGGTATGCCGTCTACGGATTATGCTGTTCATACAGTTGTTAATCACCTTGCGGATTACGGTAATACCAGATTTGAAATGGGATATGCCTCGGCTATTGCAACGGTATTATTTCTGTTGATGATTTTTTGCAAAAAATTAATACAAAAGATGCTATCAAAGGTGGGAAATTAAAATGGCTAAACAGTTTTCACAAAAATTTTCTCACTCTAACGGTGGAAATATAATAAATTTCTTGTTCCTGATTCTTGTGGCAACTTTTATGGTTATACCATTTCTATTTACTCTGGGAAATGCTTTCAAACCGTTGGATGAGCAGTTTTTATATCCTCCTACAATTTTCCCTAAAGTTCCCACTATTCAAAATTTTTATAGTATTTCTTCACTTATGAAAGAGTCAAGCGTGCCTTTTAGCCGATATTTATTCAATTCGGTATTTATAACGGTAGTCGGAACATCGTTTCATGTAATTGTTTCGTCGTTGGCGGCGTATGCTGTGGCTAAATTTAATTTTCCGGGCAGAAAAATATTCTTTGAAATTGTCGTTCTATCATTGTTATTTAACGGTACGGTAACCGCAATACCAAATTATTTAATAATGAGTAAACTAGGAATGGTTAATACACATCTGGCAATTATTTTGCCCGCCATAGGCTCTTCTCTCGGTTTATTCCTTATGAAACAGTTTATGGAGCAGATGATACCCGATGCAATGATTGAAGCGGCACAGATTGACGGTGCTTCGGGTTGGCGAATATTTATTCAGATAGTAATGCCGATAGTAAAGCCCGCATGGTTTACTCTTATTATTTTTTCTTTCCAAAATTTGTGGAATGCCAGCGGTGGCAAGTTCATTTTTGATGAAGAATTAAAGGCTTTACCGCAAGCGCTTTCAAATATAGTGGCGGGCGGTATATCAAGGACGGGTGCCGCAGCAGCAGTTGCACTGATAATGGTTATTCCTCCCGTAGTTGTATTTATTATTTCGCAAAGTAATGTTATTGAAACTATGGGTTCGTCCGGTTTGAAAGAATGAGGTCGCTTATGAAGATTAAATCTATAATTTCATTATTGACTGTAATTCTGCTTCTTATGTTCGTTACTGTTCCTGTTTCAGCGGAGAATGTTGAATATACTTCATATACATATAATGCGAAAGGCGAAACAGTAGCCGCTCCCGAAGCGTTTAGTTTTTTTGACAAACTTGATATAGAGGCATTGGGAGTTAATATCACAAAATTAAGTGATATGACTGTTGATGAAAAAGGCAATCTTTACTTAGTAGATAATGGCGGCGCTCAGATTATTAAACTGAATCCTGATAATACACTGAATAAGGTTGTTTCCGAGTTTTCAAGTGGCGATAAACTAATCTCACCTCATGGAATTTCAGTTGCTCTTGACGGTAATATTTATGTTGCTGATAAAGATGCAGGGAAAATATTAAAGTTATCTTCAGAACTCGAACTGCTTGATATATTCGGCGCACCTGATAAAGAAGAAGCGCAGTATGATTATGAATATAAGCCGTTATATGTAGAGGCTGACTTTGATGGCAGAATATACGTAATTGCCGAAAATCAGACGCAAGGAATTTTTCAATTTGATAAAGACGGAAAATTTTTAGGCTATTACGGTGCTGCCAAGGTTATACCCAGTGCGGCGGAGTTGTTTTTCAGAAGATTTGCTTCTCAAGAGCAATTAAAAGGAATGATGCGTTTTATTCCTACCGAATACAGTAATATGCACATTGATAAAGACGGTTTTATGTATTGCACGGTTTCAACCTATTCTGCAAGCGAAATACAAGGTGCCATTAAGAATATGAAGGCTTCCGTAACACCTGTAAGACGTCTTAATCAAAGCGGCAGCGATATTTTGCTGCGACAGGGTTCATATAACGTTGTCGGCGATATAGAGTTTAATTATAACTATAATGACCCGTATTCAGGTGCTTCAACATTTGTAGATATTGTTGATTATAAAAATGGCATATATTCTGTTTTAGATTCTTGCAGAGGTCGTGTATTTACCTATAATGATATGGGTGAATTACTATACATAGTAGGTTCAAGAGGAACAGATAAGGGTTATTTTATTTCTCCGGTTGCCCTTCTTTACCGTGGGGACGATTTATTGGTTCTTGATTCAGGTGATTCTTCGATTACTGTTTTTAAACAAACTGAATATTCCAAATATATAATTCAGGCTGTAAAACAGTATCAAGATGGTGATTATGAGGCTGAATGTGTTACTTGGACAAAGGTGTTAGACCGTTTTCCAAATTCAGCGGTAGCGCTTACAGGTATTGGTAAATCGCATTATAATAACGGCGATTATGCCAAGGCGCTTGAATACTATAAACAAGCAGAAAACCGTGAGTATTATTCAAAAGCACTAAGTAAATACATTCAAGAAACCGCAAGTACTGTTTTTAAAGTGCTGTTTCCAATAATTGCCGGTGTTTTGGTTATTTGGCTGATTATTAAAATACTTACAAAAAAAGGCATTATAAAAAGTAAAAAACGTGAAAGACATTTTGCAGAAAAACATCCTAAATTAAATAATCTTTTTAAAGAAGTTTCTTATTCAAAATATGTTGCCTTTCATCCTTTTGATGGATTTTGGGATTTAAAACATGAAAAACGCGGTTCGGCAGTTTCTGCAACCTGTATTTTAGGTTTGGCAGTAATAGTTAATATTATTCGTATCAGATGGATGCCTTTCTTGTTCAATAAGACGGACTTCACCGAAACCAGCGCCGTATATGAAGGCATAATGAATATTGTTGCACTAGTTGCTTTATGGTGTGTTTCTAACTGGTGTTTAACAACACTTATGGACGGTAAGGGTAAATTTAAAGATATTTATATTTACACTTGCTATGCGTTAGCGCCAATCGTTGTTATATTCCCAATAGTTACAGTTGTCAGTTATGCGCTTTATATTGAGTCGGCAACAATGCTTAGCATAATAATTTATTTTGCTATTGTTTGGGTTGGCTTTTTGATTGTGGCGGGAACTGTAAGTACACACGATTATTCTTTCTCTAAGGCTATTTTATCCATAGTGTTAACTGTGGTTGGAATGTTAATTATTGCATTTTTGGGACTTCTGGTATTCTCTATATTCCAACAAATATGGCAGTTTTTCCAGTTGCTTTTCAATGAGATAACATTAAGAATGTAAAGGGGGTGTGCACTATCAAAAAGGAAAAGTTAAAAGGTTGGCAGAAGATAATACTTGGATATTCGATTTTTTTCTTGATTATCTCAATTGTTGCCACAAGTTTCTATTTTCTTGCAACTTCGCCTGATGTAAATTACGGAATGACTACAGGCATTATTCAGCATAGTGATGTTGGTGCGGACATAACGGGAACGATTATTAATTCAGAGGTGTCCACTCCTGTTTTGGAGAATGATAATATAAAACTAAGCATAACACCTAACGGTAATATTGAACTTCTTAATAAGATTACAGGTAGGGTATGGAGTTCACAATTATCGGATAAATTGTTTGAAAGTTCCGGTCAAGATTATAATTCGACACATTCACTCAGTAAACTCACATATATAAATGATAAAAATGCCGAGGCGACAATTACTTCTTATGACCAATGTGTAAATAAGAAGCAAATGCATATTTATCAAAAGGATAAAAATACTATTCGTATGGATTTAATAATAGGCGAATCCAGTGCGGATTCTATAATTCCGCTTGCGATAGAAAAAGAACGTTTCGAAAAACAAATCTTGTCAAAACTTTCCAAAAGCGACCAAGAATTTATAAAAAGGCAATATACATTGTACTATGCAGATAAACTTACCGCTACGGATGACCCTGATACCTTATATTCAAAGTTTCCTAATTTAAAGAATAAACCGTTTTATATTATGACAAACAGTAAAATTCCAAACAAGGTTAAAAAGCGTTTAACAGAAATTTATGACCAACTTGGATACACTGCTGAAGATTATGAAAAAGATAATCAAAGTTCCGGTTACGGTGCTTCACTTGTAACGGTTACATATAAGGTTGTTTATGATTT
This sequence comes from Acutalibacteraceae bacterium, assembly GCA_045540535.1. Taxonomy (GTDB): domain Bacteria; phylum Bacillota; class Clostridia; order Oscillospirales; family Acutalibacteraceae; genus UBA737. Next base: position 25,773 of record JAZQHI010000055.1, read on the forward strand.
TAGAATTGAAGGCAATGACCTTGTTGTGAATGTGCCAATGGATGAGATAGAGTTTTACCGTGATTATCCGCTTATAAAGTTAGCCTTATTTGAAAATTTTTTAACATCCAGTAGTAAATCTTCGGTTCTAATACCGTCAGGTAGCGGTGCGATTATAAACTATACTCCCGGACAAAGTGAAGAAAAGTTCAGTGCCAAAATTTATGGTAAAGATAAGGCAATAAACAATAAAACATTACCGGTTGTAATGGATAAGGATGCTAATGTTTCATTCCCTGTCATTGCAGTTAGAGATGGTATAGATACGGTAACCGCGATTATTGAAAGCGGAGATGCAAATGCAGATATAAATTATCGCGCCAATAATCACTTTGCTAATACATATTTTGATTTTACGGTTCTCCAATCTGATAATGCATATATCGATGCTAAAACAAAAATGACTTTATGTGGAAATTCCGTTTCGTCAGAAGATATTACTATAAGATACCGTTTCGGTCAAACCGATATAAATTTAACCGATGAAAAGGTGTTTTCTGCAATAGCGACAAATTACCGACAATATCTATCTGATAAAGGCGCATTTGAAAATAAGATAGTTTCAAAAGATGTCGGATTAATGCTTGAACTTATTGGTAGTGTTGAAATAAAAAAAGATTTTTTGGGTCTTTTCCCTGTAAAAGATGACTTAATCCTTACCGATTTTGAACAGGCACGTCAAATTGCAGATTGGTTCAAGGAACAAAACGGCGATAACTTATCTGTTAGATTAAACGGTTGGACGAAAGGCGGTCTTTATCGTCAATCACTAGGAAAGACGGATGTTATAAAAGTTCTGGGGGGAAGTAAAGGGTTCAAAGCATTTAATGAAAACTTAGGTGATGCTAAAGTATATTTTAATGCAGAGCACTTAACATATTTGAATCCCACCTTGGTAGGAGATTATGATTCTTCTTATACTTCGGCTATGGTTGACGGTAGTAAGGTCTTTCTAAACACGTATAGTCCTGTTGAGGCTTCTAATGTTGGCAAATCACAACTTGCGGTAGTTTCACCCTCTAAATATAATTCAATAGCCGATTCTTATATTTCTTCGGGTATTGCTAATTTGAGTATCGGTAAATTAGCGGCGGAACTTAATTCGGATTATGAAAACGGTTATTATGACCGTGCTGCTGTAAAGAAAACTGTTGTAGACACACTTAAAAAATATAAGCAAAACAAAATAACACTTTCTGCCGAAAAGGTTAATGCTTATGCTTTGGGATATATTGATTCAATAGAAAATTTGGATATATATTCAGGAAACAGTTCGGTTTTTGATTTAAACTTCCCGTTTGCGCAAATTGTTCTTCACGGTAATATCAATTACAGTTCTCAGTTGGATTATTCTTTAACTGATAATTCAATGGCTTTACAGGCTATTCGCTACGGTAGCGGAGTCAAGGCAGTAATTAGCGGTAAAAACAGCGATTATGAATTTTCTTCTGAGTTTTCATCGCTTTATTCAACCGATTATAAATTGAATCGAGAAAGAATATCTAATCAATATAAGATAATTTCAGAAGCACTTAATGGACTTGGTAATGAAACGATTGATTCATTTACGCAAAACGGAGAATTGTCCGAAACTGTATATTCAAACGGCACTGTAATTTACGTAAACAGTAGCAATACAGATATTTATTTAGATACAATGAAGATAGCGGCAATGTCGTATCTTCGTGTAAATAATTAATTTTTTGGAGGTTATAAAAATGAAAAAAAGCATATCCCTTTTATTGACATTGGTATTGGTTTTTTCCTTATTCTCTGTGATTGGTATAAACGCTTTGGCAACAACTGATGCGGAATATTTATCAACCATAAATAAAGATTGGTCTATAGCACCGATTACGGTTATAGATAATTACCATTTTACAGATGCACTTAATTATAAGCGTGATTCTGGCACAATGTCGGCCGCTGCAAGCGAGGGTACGCTTGGCGGAAATATGACTGTATACAATACAGCCGATTATGCGGGCGACAAAGTATTTACTTACGGTGAAGACGGAACACTTAAGTCGTGGGTCGATAACGGCGGACATTACCGTTTCTGGATTAAGACGCCCGATTATGATGGGGAAAAAATTGCGCTCAGATTAAATTTTTCTGCATACATTAATGATAAATCAAATGAAAATTATGACTACAATTCATATCCTTCGATAAACAGTGATATAGAAGTTATTGCTGACGGTAAATGGCACGAGGTAATCGGAGATTACAGTAGTAATACAGAAGCCCAGAAAACTGCATTATATTCATTGGTTACACCTACCGCAAAAAACGGCTATACTCTTACAGGTGAAGAACCTAAAAAGGAGAAAACCAATTTTTACTTAAAGGTTTACAATAAGAGTATTAAGGAAATTACAAAATCAGATTTAC
>JAZQHI010000056.1:0-2529 GCA_045540535.1 Acutalibacteraceae bacterium
CGGTGGCGCTTTTGCAGGCGTGTCACCAAAGTGGTGTCAATACCGCAATAGAAACCACGGGCTTTGCCGAATGGCAGGTAATAGAAAGATTTATTCCTTTTGTTGATACGTTTTTAATGGATATAAAACATATCGACACAAAAAAACACGAGGAATTTACAACAAGGCCTAACGCTTTGATTTTAAGAAATGCCCGTCTTATTGCGGAAAATGCAAAGAAACTTATCATAAGAGTTCCTGTGATTCCGGGTTTTAACGATACAAAAGAAGAAATAGGCAAAATTGCTTCATTTACTTCGTCACTGCCGAACGTTAATGAAATACATCTTCTTCCGTATCACAATATGGGCAGAGATAAGTATGAAGGTTTGGGCAGGACGTATTTAATGGGTGACGTACCTTCGCCCACGAATGATAAAATGCAGGAATTAGCAGAAGTTTGCAAAAAATATGGTTTAAGCGTACAGATAGGAGGCTAAAATGAACTTGGAAAACTATCTTTCTTCGGGCGATAAAGCCCGCATAATTCAGGAAATAGTTCCGGGTAAGCAGATAACGTTGGCGCACATAATTGCCAACCCCGACAAAGTGCTTTATTACAAACTCGGACTTGACCCTGCCGAAGAACATTCGGGTGCTATCGGAATACTGACGTTAAGCCCAAGCGAAACCGCTATTATAGCAGGGGATATTGCAATGAAGGCTTCAGGTGTTACGTTAGGCTTTGTGGACAGATTCAGCGGCACGGTAATCGTAACAGGTACCGTTTCCCAAGTAGAAGCGGCGCTTTCGGCGATAACTGAATATGCAATAAACAAACTTGGATTTGACGTATGCGAAATAACAAGAACTTAAAAAAGTTACTGCTAATCGGCAGAAGCGGAGCGGGTAAAACTTCACTTTCGCAAGCGCTTAGGGGCGAAAAAATACATTATCAAAAAACACAGGGTATGGCTTTTGACGATTTTCTTATTGATTCCCCCGGAGAATACACCGAAAATCACGATTTGGGTGCGGCGTTGGCGCTTTACTCTTACGAAGCCGACGTTGTAGCGCTTTTAATTGCGGCAGATGATGATTATTCGCTGTTTCCGCCAAACATTACCTGTCTTGTTAACAGAGAGGTAATCGGTATAGTAACTAAAATTGACAAAGCAAACCCCAAAAGAGCGGAGCGTTGGCTTAGGCTTTCGGGTTGTGAAAAGGTATTTTACGTGAATTCTATAACGGGTGAGGGTACTTTTGAGGTACTTGAACACCTAAATCCACATAAAACCAAAGAAAAAACAGAAAAATAAAGAAAAAAACAGATTTTTATGTTGACTTATGTGATATTTTATGGTAATATTAAGCCATAATCAAATAAAAAACAAAAAAATTCAAAGGAGAACCTAAAATGGCAATGGTAAATGAATTTGAAATTAAAAAACAGATTTGCGAAATCGGTAAACGCATCTATGACAAGGGCATGGTTGCTTCTAACGACGGTAATATTTCCGTAAAGATTAGCGACAATGAATTCCTTTGCACACCTACAGGTGTAAGTAAGGGCTTTATGACACCTGAATACATTTGTAAGGTTGACCGTGACGGTAAGGTTATTCAAGCTAATCCCGGCTTCAAACCTTCTTCCGAAATTTAAATGCACATGCGTGTATACAAAGAGCGTCCTGACGTTAAAGCAGTAGTTCACGCTCACCCAATGTATGCAACAGGTTTTGCTATTGCAGGCATTCCGCTTACACAACCTATTATGCCTGAAGCTGTAATCGCTCTCGGTTGCGTTCCGATTGCTAAATACGGCACACCTTCAACCGAAGAAATTCCGGACGCAGTTTCAGAACATCTTCAATATTTTGACGCTGTACTTTTGGAAAACCACGGCGCACTTTCTTTCTCTGATAGCTTACTTAGCGCTTATCACAAGATGGAATCTGTAGAATTTTATGCAAAACTTCTTTACATATCTAACCAACTTGGCGGACCTAAGGAACTTTCTGAAGCACAGGTACAACGCTTGTATGAAATCCGCCGTCAGTTTGGTATGACAGGTAAACACCCTGCAAACCTCTGCCCCAATGCTCAACAAGGTAAACCAAGTTGTCACGGTTGCGGCGGCAATTGCAGCCACGGCAACAACAACGCTGATTTAGTTGCTGAAATCACCCGCAAGGTTATGGAACAACTCGGCAAATAAGAGGTGAGAGCATGGAAAATCATGCTTTAAAAGAAATAGTGGAAGCGGTTGTTCGTGAAATGGGTGCAACTTCAAGTATAAGTCTTGAATCTGCGCGAAATTTAAGCGAGCAAATACGGAAAAGGGCAGCAGCAATCGGCGTCAATGCGGTTGTTGCGATATCCGATAATGCGGGACATCCGATTTTGGTTGAACGTATGGATAATGCTTTTATCGCAAGTTATGACATTGCGGTTAATAAGGCCTTTACCGTAGTTTCCCTTAAAATGTCTACTTCTGCCCTTAAACCGTTAGCACAACCCGGCGGCAGTCTTTACGGAATACAGTTTACC
>JAZQHI010000057.1:0-6638 GCA_045540535.1 Acutalibacteraceae bacterium
AACCTTATCGATATTGGTAAGGAATGTAGTATGACGGCAATGGTCAGACCAATAGGTGTCAATCATACGTATTTCGGTAATAGTTGGGTTACGCTTTTCCGATTTAAAGTATTCCTGACAAAAAGTGATGTCATCAATATCCATTGCAAGACCGTATTGCTTAACAAAATCTTCAAGTCCCTTGCGGTCAAGGTCAATAAAACCGTCAAGCACTGCAACTGTAGTAGGAATATCGTACTTAGTTTCTAAGGTTTCAGGTTTAGCAAGAACTGCTTCACGCGCTTCGACAGGGTTGATTACATACTTTTTAATTTCTCCGAGTTCTTTTTCGGTAATATCGCCGTAAAGTAAATATACTTTTGCAGTACGAACTCGGGGACGCTCTTTTTGAGAAATAATCTGAATACACTGTGCGGCAGAATCAGCGCGTTGGTCAAATTGACCGGGTAAAAATTCAACAGCAAAAACAGTAGCGCCGTTAGTATCGATTTCTTCGCTTGTTATATCAAGTTGGGGTTCTGAAAACACAGTACCAACCGAATAATCAAATAAATCCTTTTCAATATTATCAACGTCATAACGGTTAATAACCCTTACATCTTTAACGGAATTTATCTGCAAAAGACCGTTAATATCTTTAAGTAAACCGCGTGCTTCGTTAGCGAGTTCTTTTTTCTTTTCAACAAATATACGGTATACCATAAATTACTCTCCTTTAATTGCTTTAAGTGCCTTAGCACCGATATCATTTCTATAAAAAGCATTTTGGAATTTTACGCTTTTTACATTTTCATAAGCCTTTTTAAGTGCGGTTTCAAGATTATCGGCTGTGTCGGTAACACCTAAAACACGACCGCCTGCAGTTTTTAAAATACCGTTATCAAGTTTTGCACCTGCAACATAAACCTTGTCTGCTACTGAATCATCAATTTTAAGTTCAAAACCACTTTCGTATTTTTGCGGATAACCACTGGATGCCATTACAACACAAGCGGCGGCACCATCCGAAAACTCTACCTCAGTATCAGCAAGAGTACCGTTTGTACAAGCCATCATAACAGTTAGCAAATCGCTCTTTAAAAGGGGAAGTACAACCTGAGTTTCGGGGTCACCGAAGCGGCAGTTATATTCAATAACTTTAGGACCTTTTTCGGTAAGCATTAATCCAAAATAAAGGCAACCTTTAAAGGTTCTGTTTTCTTTATTCATAGCCTCAATTGTAGGTAAAAATATGGTTTCCATACAAATATCGGCAATTTCTTTTGTGTAATAGGGGTTAGGTGCAACTGTTCCCATACCGCCTGTATTAAGACCTTTATCGCCATCTAAAGCGCGCTTATGGTCCATTGATGAAATCATCGGTTTAACTGTTTTACCGTCGGTAAAAGAAAGAACAGATACTTCGGGTCCTGTTAAAAATTCTTCAATAACGATTGTTTTACCGCTATCACCGAAAACACAATCTTCCATCATAGAACGTACCGCGTCTTTTGCATCTTCGCGGGTTTCGGCAATAATAACACCTTTGCCGAGTGCCAGGCCATCAGCCTTAATTACTGTAGGAATTGGCGCAGTATCAAGGTATTTAAGCGCATCTTCTGCATTAGAAAATACTTCGTATTCAGCAGTAGGAATACCGTACTTTTTCATAAGATTTTTAGAAAAAACTTTACTGCCCTCAATTATTGCGGCTTTAGCCTCCGGACCAAAACATTTAATACCTGCTTTTGTCAAAGCATCAACCGCGCCTAAAACTAAGGGGTCATCGGGCGCAACAACGGCGTAATCAATATTATTTGCAGTTGCAAATTCAACCTGTGCCTCGATATCCTTAGCACCAATATTTACTAAAGTTGCATCATTAGTCATACCGCCGTTACCTGGTAATGCAAAAATTTCAGTAATTTGTTTATTTTCCTTTAATTTTTTGATTATGGCGTGCTCGCGACCGCCTCCGCCTACAACCATTACTTTCATTTTACCTAACTCCTTAATATACGCTTAATGCCTTCTCCAAAAAGGAGAAGGCTATTTATTAATTAGTAAATTGGGAATTTAGCGCAAAGTTCTTGAACCTCGGCTGCAATTCTTTCTTTATTACCCTCAAAATCGTCAACAACTTCACGAATCCAATGGGCTATTTTCTTCATTTCTTCCTCTTTAAATCCGCGTGTAGTTACAGCAGGAGTACCAAGTCTTACACCGCTTGTAACAAAAGGACTCTGTGGGTCGTTAGGAACGGTATTCTTATTAGCGGTAATATGAACTTCATCAAGTCTGTGCTCTAATTCTTTACCGGTAATACCTTCTTTAACAAGTTTTAAAAGCATTAAATGGTTATCAGTACCGCCTGATACTAATTCAAAGCCTTCATTTTTAAGGGCATCAGCCAAAGCGGCAGCATTTTTAACCACCTGAGTCTGATACTCTTTATATTCTTCGGTAAGTGCCTCGCCAAGCGCTACCGCCTTAGCGGCAATAATGTGCATTAAAGGACCGCCCTGAGTACCCGGGAAAACTGCTTTATCTATTTTTTTAGCAAGTTCCTCATCATTAGTTAAAATCATACCGCCTCTGGGACCTCTTAAGGTTTTATGGGTAGTGGTAGTAACAACATGAGCATAGGGCACTGGTGACGGATGAACACCTGCGGCAATAAGACCCGCAATGTGTGCCATATCTACCATTAAATATGCACCAACTTCGTCCGCAATTTCACGGCAACGGGGGAAATCAATGATTCTTGAGTATGCAGAAGCACCTACAACGATAAGTTTAGGTTTACATTCAAGTGCAATTCTGCGCATTTCATCATAATCAATAGTTTCGGTTTCGTCACTTACGCCGTAAGGTACAATATTAAAATATTTACCCGAAATATTAACAGGTGAACCGTGTGACAAATGACCGCCTTGTTGCAAATTCATACCCATAACAGTGTCACCGGGGTTTACAAGGGCAAAAAATGTTGCAAGGTTAGCATTAGCGCCTGAGTGGGGTTGAACATTTGCAAATTTGCAACCAAAGAGTTTTTTGGCACGCTCTCTTGCAATATCTTCAACTATATCAACGCAATAGCAACCGCCGTAATAGCGCTTTGTGGGATAACCTTCGGCGTATTTGTTGGTAAGCACACCGCCTGCGGCTAATAAAACTGCTTTTGAAACTATATTTTCAGAAGCGATAAGTTCAATATTATGGCGTTGACGTTGTAATTCTTTATCACAAGCGGCAGCAACTTCGCTATCATAATTTTTTAATTCTTCAAAAAAGTTCATTTTAATTTCTCCAATTGTAAATTAATGGTGGAAAAGGCGCATTCCTGTAAATGCCATAGCAATACCGTATTTATTGCAACATTCAATAACTGCATCATCACGGATAGAACCGCCGGGTTCAGCAATATAGGAAACGCCGCTTCTGTAAGCGCGTTCAATATTATCATCAAACGGGAAGAAAGCATCCGAACCGAGAGCAACGCCCGAAACAGTTGCAAGATATTCTTTTATTTCTTCATCGGTAAGAGGGGAGGGCTGTTCGGTAAAATATTTTTGCCAATTACCGTCTGCACAAACATCTTCTTCGTTACGGTTAATATAACCGTCAATAACATTATCTCTTGTAGGTCTTGCAATTTCAGGCAAGAAAGGAAGATTCAATACCTTGTCATGCTGACGCAAGAACCAGGTATCAGCCTTACTGCCTGCAAGTCTTGTACAGTGAATTCTTGACTGCTGACCTGCACCAACACCGATTGCCTGACCGTCAACTGCAAAACATACAGAGTTTGATTGAGTATATTTCAAAGTAATAAGAGAAATTATAAGGTCACGTTTTGCACTGTCAGGCAATTCTTTGTTTTCGGTAACAAGATTTGTAAGCAATTCTTCATTAATCTCAAAATTGTTTCTGCCTTGTTCAAAGGTAATACCGTAAACCTGTTTATGTTCAATAGCATCAGGAACATAGTTTGGGTCAATTTTAACAATGTTATAGTTGCCGTTACGCTTGGATTTTAAAATCTCCAATGCTTCGGGTTCGTAACCCGGAGCGATTACACCGTCCGAAACCTCACGCTTAATGAGTAAAGCGGTTGTAACGTCGCAAACGTCAGAAAGAGCAACCCAGTCACCGAAAGAACACATTCTGTCAGTACCGCGGGCGCGTGCATAAGCGCAAGCAAGGGGAGAATCGTCAAGTCCCTCAATATCATCAACAAAACAAGCCTTTTTTAATTTCTCGGAAAGTTTTGTACCAACAGCCGCACTTGTAGGGCTTACGTGTTTAAAAGAAGTAACCGCCGGAAGACCCAATGCCGCCTTTAATTCTTTAACTAATTGCCAAGAATTAAAAGCATCAAGAAAATTAATAAACCCAGGTCTGCCGCAAAGAATTTCGATCGGTAAATCATTACCGTTTGCCATAAAAATTTTAGCAGGTTTTTGGTTGGGGTTACAACCGTATTTAAGTTCAAATTCTTTCATTTTACTTCTCCTTATTTATTCTTATTAACAATGCGGGAATCAAAACTGCCGTCGCTTAAGTCAATGTATCTTACAAACAGTGATACTTTATTATCTTCATTTAAATTATTCCAAATAATATCGGTTAAAGTATCAATATCAACATCAGGCAGTTCAAGTGTTTTTGGCTCACCTTCAAAACTCGGAAGAGGATTGCCGTCGCACTTATAAGTGTGAATAAACTTTGCTTTTCCTGCTAAAGGATTGCTGTAAGCAAAAGTGTATCTCTGACAGGAAGAACCGTCACCCTCAGCGGATTTAAGAATGGACATAGCGTAATTCATATCGCCGTCTTCAAGGCGGATAATACCCGAAATGCGAGGTGTATAGTTAGGAGCATCGTCTTCAAACTCGCGTGTACGAAGTGCTTGTTCAAAGGTCATCTGCTTGTCCATAAGTTTATAAATTGTATCGGTTTGGTCACCGTTGGTAACGATAGTTTTGTTTCCTAAAACTCTTACAGGTGCATAAATAATAAGGTGGGGGTCGGTCATTTTGGATTCATCAAAAGCCTTGGTTCTGATGCCGTTACCGTCCTCAACAAAAACGCGGTTGCGACTGTTTTCACTTCTTCCCATAATAAAGTAAGCGGTGATTGCTTTTTTGCCGTCCGCACTTTTGCCAATAATAATACCTCTGCCGTGATATGCTAAAGAATTAAGTTCATTTTCAATAGTTTTAATTTCCATTATATTTTCTCCTATTTAATATAAGTTTTTCCGTTTTCAACAACTATTTTTTCGTCACATAATAGTTTTACGGCCTCGGGCAATATTTTCCATTCTGCCTCTTCCATAATTCGCCTTTGCAAAGTTTCAGGAGTATCGTTATCTAAAACGCTTACTGCTTTTTGAAGTATAATAGGACCTGCATCACATTCTGCAGTAACAAAATGCACTGTAGCGCCAGATACTTTAACACCCTTTTTAAGTGCCTCTTCGTGAACATGCAAACCGTAATAACCCTTACCGCAAAAAGAGGGGATGAGCGCCGGATGAACATTTACCATTTTATTAGGAAATGTATCACAAACAGCGTTGCCAAGTATTGTCATAAAACCTGCATAAACGATAACATCCGCTTTTTCTTCAAGTAAAGCGTCCCGCATATCTTCACTGTATTTATCAATATCATTATAATCTTTTCTTATAAGAGTACGGGTTTTAATACCGTTATTTTTAGCACGCTCAAGCGCGTAAGCATCCGCTTTAGAGGCTATAACACAGGTGATCTTACCTGAGCCTAGTTCGCCGCGTTTTTCAGCATCAATAAGTGCTTGTAAATTAGTACCTCCGCCCGATGCTAAAACAACAACGTTTTTGGTATTACTCAATGATAACACCCCTGTCACTCTTTATAACATTACCGATAATATAAGGCTCTTCGCCGTTTGCTTTTAAAATTTCAAGTGCTTTTTCAGAATCCTCTTTAGCAACAACAATGCTCATACCAACACCCATATTAAACGTGTTGAACATATCGCGTTCGGGAATGTTGCCGACTTTTGCAATAAGATCGAAAATAGGAAGAATTCTAATATCCGCTTTCTTAATTTTAGCGCCGAAACCTTTAGGCAAACTTCTCGGAATGTTTTCGTAAAAGCCGCCGCCTGTGATGTGGGAAATAGCGCGAACTTTTACATTTTCCAAAAGTGCTAAAACGGGCTTAACATAAATTTTAGTAGGTGTTAAAAGGGTTTCGCCAAGCGATTTTCCGCCTAATTCTGCCATAGGTGTTTTAAGGTCTGCATTTTCAACATCAAACACCTTGCGAACAAGTGAAAAACCGTTTGAATGAACACCTGAAGAGGGAAGTGCAATAATAACATCGTCCTCTTCCATAGTAGTATTATCAAGAATTTTCTTTTTGTCAACAATACCTACTGCAAAACCAGCAAGGTCATAATCATCAACAGTCATCATAGGGGGATGTGCTCCAGTTTCCCGGCCGATAAGTGCTGCGCCTGACTGAACACAACCCTCCGCAACACCGCTGACAATTTCGGCAATTTTTTTGGGAATATTTTTTCCGCAAGCAATATAATCAAGGAAATAAAGTGGTTTTGCGCCTACACAAATGATATCGTTAACACACATAGCAACAGCATCTATACCT
>JAZQHI010000058.1:0-20619 GCA_045540535.1 Acutalibacteraceae bacterium
AACGCGCAGGTTTGCTACACGATATCGGTAAAGCGCTTGACCACGAGCAAGAGGGTTCGCATATCCAACTCGGTGTTGAAGCGGCTAAGAAATACCGCGAAAATGAAACCGTTCTTAACGCTATTCACGCTCACCACGGCGATGTTGAGCCAAAGAGCCTTATCGCCTTTATTGTTCAGGCGGCGGATGCTATTTCTGCGGCAAGACCCGGAGCCAGACGTGAGAACATTGAAAGTTATATTAAACGCCTTGAAAAACTTGAGGAAATCGCCAATTCCTTTAACGGCGTTGAAACCTCATTTGCTATCCAAGCAGGACGTGAGGTTCGTATTGTGGTTAAACCCGAAGTTGTTTCTGATGACCAGATGGTTCTCATTTCACGCGAGATTGCAAAACGCATTGAAAACGAACTTGAATACCCCGGTCAGATAAAGGTTAACGTTATCAGAGAAAGCCGCGCGGTTGACTACGCAAAATAAAATACTAAGAGGGCTTGTTATGAAAGAACGTATTGAACGCGTTATAACGGCTCTTCGTAAAAACAATATGCAGGGTATTTACGTACCCTGCATTAATGATATTACGAAGACTGTCGAAGATTTACTTTTTGAAAATGCGGTTATAACCGCAGGCGGTTCGGTGTCGCTTAAAGAAAGCGGCGTCTGGGATTTAATCGGTAACGGAAATTATAATTTTCTTGACCGCAACCGTGAGGGCATTACAGCGGAAGAACGCGAAAACGTTTTTAAAAGCGTTATCGGTTGTGATTTCTTTTTCTGCTCAACTAACGCCATTACCGAAAAGGGCGAACTGCTCAATGTGGACGGCTTTGCAAACCGTATTGCAGGTATCGCTTTTGGACCCAAAAAGGTTATAATGATAGTGGGCGCTAATAAAATAGTTAAAGATTTAAACGAGGGCTTTTTAAGGGTTAAAAAAATAGCCGCACCCAAAAATTGCGTGCGACTTGGTATTGACAGTCCCTGCGCAAAACTGGGACACTGTGTATCTCTGCTTAAAAGCGACAACCCCGATTTTACCGACGGTTGCAACTTTGAACGCCGCATTTGCGCAAACTATCTTATAAGCGGCCGTCAACAACAAAAAGACCGTATAACCGTTATAATCTGCGGCGAAGATTTGGGCTATTAATTTTTTTGTTACCCCTTATTTCTGCTTTCATCAAATTTTTTCTGTATCAAAGCATAAATTTCTTCCTGATCGGCTTTAGGTAAGTTATGAACTATCTTCATAGCGTTTCTTTCACGGTTAGTTGGCACGTACGGGGGTATAGCAAAAGGTTTGTCAGATAAAATCGGTTGTTCTACTGTGTTATTTCCCGTCGTGTCATCTTCAGGTGGATTAATGGGGATATAAACCCTTTTAACCTCTTTTGGAGTATCTTTCAAAAGATAGTTAATATTAATTTCTAAAATCTCGGCAATTTTTTCGAGTTTATCAACCGTAATCCTACCCTCGCGTTCCATTTTTGAATAGGTCGGGATTTTCATTCCCATTCGCTCGGCAACCTCTGCCTGAGTTAAACCTGCAAGTTTGCGGTAATGAAATATACGTTGGTTAACGGTCATTTCAATTTTTCCGTTTTCCTCGCCTGAAGGCATAAAACCATCGTTAAGAATAACCATAATTATAATCCCCTTACTTTTTAATTTGTACTTGACTTAAATGTTTTATATTGATATAATTGGAACATATCTCGCTGGAGTGGCTCAGTTGGTAGAGCAGCTGATTCGTAATCAGCAGATCGTGGGTTCGAGTCCCATCTTCAGCTCCAATTCCCGTTGCTAGTTTTAGTGACGGGAATTTTTTTATATTTAAAATCCTAAAATATATCAATAATTGTCAAATTTTGTCTTATTTGTCTATATTTTAATACAAAAGTCGAAAATTGTCAAGAAAAAAGTGCCGAATAGCGTGAGTTTTGAACCGAATAATTAGGTTTACTTGAAATACAAAATAAAATAGGATACTATAAAACCACAATTTGAACCTAAAATTTTGCTTTGCTTCACCCTTATTTTTATAGGCGTCTATTTAATTGTCTGGTTAACAGTTTTCATAACAATCAAAGTTACTGCAAAAAAATTCAATAAAAAACTTGAAAGTTAGCACAAAAGCCAAAGAAAAGGAATTTTCTTTGGCTTTTTTCTTGGAATTCGGTTGACTTTTTAATTTAAAGTTATAAAATATATTTGGTGATAAACTTGAATAACAACACTAAATGGTATAAAAACGGGCTTCGCGACGGTGTGCCTATAGCCTTAGGCTATTTTGCCGTAGCGTTCACCCTTGGAATAACGGCAAAAAATGCAGGACTTTCGGCTTTTGAGGCTATGCTTACAGCACTCCTTACCAATGCTTCTGCCGGAGGGTATGCAGGCTTTTCTTTAATGGCGGCGGACGCAAGTTATTTAGAGATGGCGGTAACACAGTTGGTAGTAAATGCCCGTTACTTGCTTATGGCTTTTGCTTTAAGCCAGAAATTAGCATCGGATATATCAACTAAACACCGTATGTTAGTAGCATTTGACGTTACCGATGAAATTTTCGGTATCTCGGTAGCGGTTAAGGGTAATCTTAACCCATTTTATAATTACGGCGCTATGACGGTTGCCATTCCGGGTTGGGCGCTCGGCGCATTTTTCGGGGTTATTATGGGCAACGCTTTGCCGCAAAGTATTGTAAGTGCTTTAAGCGTTGGTCTTTACGGTATGTTTTTGGCAATAATTATACCGCCTGCACGCAAAAACAAAATTATTGCCGCCCTTATTTTAATTTCAATGGCACTTAGCCTTATCTTTAAAACCGTTCCGTTTTTAAGCGGAATAAGTGAGGGTTTGCGGGTTATAATTCTGACAGTTGCGATTTCGCTTTTAGCCGCAATTCTTTTCCCTGTAAATGATGAGGAGGGTGAAGAAAATGCAGCATAACACTTATATTTACATATTTATTATGGCGGCGGTGGTTTATCTGATAAGGGTTTTACCGCTCACCCTTATCAGAAAAAAGATAACCAATAAAACCTTGCGCTCTTTCCTTTTTTATGTTCCCTATGTAACCTTGGCGGTTATGACTTTTCCCGCTATGTGCGAAGCGACCAACAGTATCTGGTCGGGAATAGGCGCTCTTATTGCAGGGGCGGTGCTTTCTTATATAGGAGTCAGTCTTTTTGGGGTTGCGGTATCATCCTGCGCGGTGGTTTTTGTGATTGAATTAATTATAAAAATTTTATAATTTAAAATTTTTAAGGCGGTGAGTTGCTATGTTAAAACAAAAGAACATTAATATGCTTGAAGGCCCTTTGTTTTTTAGCGTAATCCGTTACACTATCCCGATAATACTTACCAACGCTTTTCAACTGCTTTTTAACGCGGCTGACGTTATAGTTGTTGGTAGATTTTGCGGCAGTGTTTCGGTTGCGGCGGTAGGGTCTACCACATCGCTGATTCACCTTATAACCAACCTTTTTATCGGGCTTTCTATCGGATGCGGTATTACCGCAGCGCAGTCACTGGGAGCAGGAACTAAAGAAAAAACCAAGCGCATTGTCCACACTGCCTTACCCATTGCCCTGCTGTGCGGCGTAATAATTACTGTTGCAGGTATAGTTGGTGCCGAATTCTTTTTAAAACTTATGTCTACACCGAGTGATATTTTAAAACTGGCATCCTTATACCTTAAAATTTATTTTTTAGGTATTACTTCTACTATGGTTTATAATTTTTGCGCGGCAATTTTGCGCGCTGTGGGTGACACAAAGTCCCCACTTCTGTTCTTGACTTTATCGGGTTTTCTTAACGTTGTGCTTAACCTTATATTTGTTATAGTTTTTCGCCTTGATGTTGCAGGCGTTGCTATTGCCACCGCAGTTTCACAAACCCTTGCGGCAATTCTTTCGGTTTTAGCCCTTATAAAAATTGACGGACCTTGCAAACTGTCAGTAAAGGCTATAAAAATTTACAAGTCAGAGTTTTGGGAATTTTTACGCATAGGAATACCTGCAGGTATCCAAAGTTGCACATTTTCCTTTTCAAACGTAATTATCCAGTCCTCAATTAACTCTTTAGGTACGGCTGTAGTTGCGGGAAACTCTGCCGCACAGAATATTGATCACTTTTTGAACACAGCAACAGACGCGTTCCACCAGACCGCCCTTAATTTTACAGGGCAGAATATTGGAATTAAAAATTATAAGCGCGCGGCTAGTATTTTTAAAATATGCAATGTATGTTCTGTTCTTTGTACTATAGCGGCAGGCAGTTTACTGACGCTTTTCGCAAAACCCTTGCTTTCAATTTACATAACCGACTCCCCCGATGCTATAGCGATAGGCGTTATAAGGATTACCGTTTTAGGTCTTACCTACTTTATCGGTGCATATATGCAAACTACAAGCGGCGCTTTAAGGGGTATGGGTATTTCCTTTACACCTATGCTTGTTTCAATTCTTGGAGTTTGCGGTATAAGAATTCTTTGGATATATACCGTATTCCAGATTCCTGCTTTCCACAATGTAACTACAATTTATGCTTCCTATCCTGTTACCTGGATTATAACAGGAATAGCCCAAACAATTCTTTATTTCATAATTATTAAGAAAAGACAAAGGCAGAGTAATTAAAATGCAAAACACATATAAAACCGATTATGTAATCAGATATTCCGATATAGACTGCAACTATAATATGCGACCTGATGTTATGGTTTCGCTTTTTCAGGATATCACCACCGCCCATTCTTCGCTTATGGGGATAGACGGCGACAGTATGCGAAAAAATTCCAATGCATTCTGGGTTATCACAAAAATGAAACTGAAATTCGGTTCTTTCCCGATATTCAATAATGATTTACAACTTGAAACCTGGCCGACAACGGTTGATAAAGTGCGTTTTGGCAGAGATTACGCTATCTACCAAAACGGCAAAAAAATAGTTTGCGGCACAAGCGAATGGTGTACCCTTGATATTGATACCAAAGCCTTGCGCCGAACCGACAGTATCGCTTATCCTAAAGATATGCCCCACCGAAGTGACCTTAGCGGTGCAGGGAATTTTATAAAACAAAAGGAAACTGTCACTGAGGACGATTTTTGCTTTACACATCGCTCGGCTTTTACCGATATTGATACTAACAAGCATACAAATAACGTGGCTTATGTCAGAATGATGCTTGACACATTCACCCCCGAAGAATATGCTGCTCTCTTAATAGACGAAATTCAGATTTCCTTTATTTCGCAGTCCTTTTACGGCGATAGTATCAGGGTTTACAGGCGCAAAACCGATTACGGCTACTATATTGAGGGTAAACTTGAAGGTAAAAATGTATTTAACGGATTTATAAAACTTAAAAATGAATAATTTTTTATTTAGTGTTATTTGAAAAAATCCACATAAACTAACTTTAAAACGCCTTTGATTTTTCAGAGAGGATATATTTTATGATAAAAATTATGGTGGATTCTGCATCCGATTGCAGAAACAGTGAAATATACGATTATTTTGTGCCGATTACGGTGAATATTGACGGCAAGGATTATAAAGACGGAATTGACCTTGATAATGATATGTTTTATAACCTTTTGACTTGCGCCAAAGATTTTCCGCGCACTTCCCAACCTTCGCCCGATGAATTTTTGCAGATTTTTGAAAAGGTTAAGGCGGACGGCGACCAACTTATCTATTTTGCGCTGTCATCGGCGCTTAGCGGCACCTACCAAAGCGCAAATATTGCGAAAAATATGGCAGAATACGACGGTATTCATATAATTGACTCAAAAAACGTTTCCCGTATGATTGAACTGCTCGCAATTTACGCCAAAAAACTTATTTCCGAAAACCTTTCAGCAGAGGAAATAGTGCAAAAATGCGAAGAAATAAAAACAAAAATCAGGATTTACGCAGGGCTCGATACACTTGAGTATCTTAAAAAAGGCGGTCGTATCGGCAAAGCCACTGCACTTATAGGCGCGCTTGCCAACATTAAACCGCTCATTACTATATCTCAGAGCGGAGAGGTTGACCCCGTTGGCAAGGCATTGGGTTTTGGAAAAGCGGTGCAAACCTTGGTTCAAAGAGTAGAAAAGCACGAAATTAATACCGATTTCCCCATTTGCTCGCTTTATACTTTAGGTGAAGAAAACTGCATTAAATTAGAAGAAAAATTAGAGGAAGCGGGCTACTCTTTATCGGACAGACTTCAAGTCGGTTCTACTATCGGCGCCCATGTAGGACCCGGAGTTTACGGCGTTTTCTTTGTGGAAAAATAATTTTTATTGGCAAGAGATATTCTCTTGCCAATTTTTTTCGCAACCGCTATTGAAATAGTTGCTTTATTATGGTAAAATGTAAAAGATTACTTTTTACAGAGTGTATTTTTGACATCAAAATTTTTAGGAGGTTTAATATTATGTCAGGTACAAATATACAGCACCTTATTGCTATGATACTCTATATGTTAGCGGTTGTAGCAATAGGCATATTCTTCTCAAAAAAAGCAAATAAAAATGCGGAAAGTTACTTCCTAGGAGGTAGAACTTTAGGTCCTTGGGTTGCGGCTTTCAGTGCCGAAGCATCCGATATGTCGGGTTGGTTACTTATGGGACTGCCGGGTCTTGCCTATTGGTCGGGACTGGCAGACGCAGGTTGGACGGCTATCGGACTTTTTGTGGGTACATATTTCAACTGGCTTATCGTATCAAAAAGACTCAGAAGATACAGCGGTCAGGTTGACGCTATTACCATACCGGGATTTTTCTCAAAAAGATTCCACGAAAAAAGCAAGATAATACTTATTATCTCTTCATTGTTCATAATTCTTTTCTTTACCGTGTATGCAGGTCAGTGCCTTGCATCTTGCGGAAAACTTTTTGTTAACTTGTTCGGACTCAAGTATCACGAAATGATGATAGTAGCCGCTATCTTCGTTTTGATTTACACCTTCCTTGGCGGATTTCTTGCCGAAAGCGCTTCCGACTTTATGCAGGCAATCGTTATGATTTGCGCGCTGGTTTCCATTCTTACTTTAGCAGTAGTAAATGCGGGCGGTATCGGCGCAGTAATCGAAAACGCCCAGAGTTATGACGGTTATCTTTCACTGTTCACAACATCTACCCCCTCTACTACCGAGGTTAACACTTTTGGCGAGGGCGCAAAATACAATTTCTTATCGGTTTGTTCAAGTATGGCTTGGGGCCTTGGATATTTCGGTATGCCACAGGTTTTACTAAGATTTATGGGCATCCGTTCCGAAAAGGAATTAACAAGATCTCGCCGTGTTGCTTGTATCTGGTTGTTTATTGCAATGTCCGCTGCCGTATTTATCGGTATAGTAGGACGCAGCGTTTCGGGAATCAGTTATCTTTCCAATGCAGAAGCCGAAAATATCTTTATTGACACTGCAACCACTTTCTTGCCACCTATCCTTGCAGGTCTTGCGTGCGCAGGTATTCTTGCCGCATCTATCAGTTCATCGGACTCATATCTTCTTATTTCAACCTCTGCTTTAGCAGAAAACATCTATCACGGTATCTTTAAAAAGGATGCTACCGATAAGCAGATTATGCGCGTTACCAGAATTGCTATGACAGCAATTACAATAATCGCTATGATAATTGCTTGGGATTCCAACAGCACAATTTTCGGCATTACCTCTTTCGCCTGGGCAGGATTTGGTGCTACATTCGGTCCGTTAATGCTCTTCTCACTTTTCTGGAAACGCACCTCTTACATCGGCGCAATCGCAGGTATGGTAACAGGCGGCGCAATGGTATTCTTCTGGGAATTGGTTATTAATCCCTTAGGCGGTATCTGGAGCATTTACAGTTTGTTGCCTGCATTTATTCTTTCAAGCATTGTAATTTTTGTAGTATCACTGGTTACTAAAGCACCCGAACAAGAAGTTATTGACGATTTTGAAAAGGTTAAAAATGCGTAAATGAAAATTGTAATTATTGGCCTTGGTACAATAGGCAGAACTATTTTAAAAAGTTTATCTGCAGAAGAACATTCTATTATTCTTATAGACGAAGATAAAGAAAAAATAGAAAGTCTTATTGAAAAATACGATGTTATGGGCGTTGTTGGAAACGGCGCTTGTATTGATATTCAGCGTGAAGCGAATGTGCAGGATGCAGATTTAGCAATTGTACTGACAAAAAGTGACGAATTAAATGTTTTTGCCTGTCTTGTTGCGAAAAAGATTGGGGTTAAAAACACGATTGCGCGTGTAAGAAACCCCGAGTACAGAAAGCAAATTGTAGAGATGAAAGAAGAACTCGGAATCTCTATGATAGTTAACCCCGAAAAAGACACTGCAACCGAAATATTTAATTTAATAAGTCTGCCATCTATTGCTCAGGTAGAACATTTTGCTAAGGGCAGAGTTTTATTGGTGGAGATTATCGCCGAAAATGGTTGCACCCTAATCGGCGAAACTCTTATATCCTTTGGCCAAAAGTTTAATTCTAAGGTTCTTATCTGTGCAGTACAGCGCGGTGATGAGGTTATAATACCAACAGGTAATTTCGAGATTAAAGAGGGGGATAAGATTTATTTCACATCCCCTGCAGTTACTTTGCGGGAATTCCTGACCGAAATTAACCTTGTTAAAGCGCCGCTAAAAAATATAATGATTATAGGCGGCAGTAAAATAAGTTACTATTTAGCAGAAGAACTTTCCAAAAAGAAATATCAAGTTAAGTTAATCGAAAACAGCAAGGAAAATTCTAACGAACTTGCCGAAACCCTACCCCGCGTTACCGTTATAAACGGAAACGGCACTCAGCACGACCTGCTTATAGAAGAGGGTATCGAAGCGATGGATGCCTTTGTTGCGCTTACCGACATAGACGAAGAAAATATGGTGGTTTCTATGTTTGCTAACAAAATGAAGGTAAGAAAAACCATTGCGCAGATTAAAAACGATGAACTTTACGGAATGTTGGCAGAACTCGGAATTAACAATACCGTTTCGCCGAAAGATATCGTTGCGGACCGAATTATAAGTTATATAAGGGCTATTGCCAACACGCGCGGAAGTAATGTTTTAACCCTTTACCGCTTGGTAAATAATCAGGTTGAAGCCTTGGAATTCTACGTTAAAAAGCAGGAAAAAATAATTAATATTCCGCTTAAAGATTTGAAAATCAAACAGAATTGTCTTATCGCTTGTATTATCAGAAAACACGAAATTATTATCCCTAACGGTAATACCGAAATAAAGGTTGGCGACAATGTTGTTGTTGTAACCACCCACAAAAAATTCGATGACCTGATGGATGTTTTTGAATAGGCGGGTCTCAAATATGAATTATAAAAAAGTAGGCAAAATTCTCGGTAAGATAATGATGGTTGAGGGTATTTTAATGCTTGCGCCCTTGGCAGTCAGTCTTATCTATAAAGAATCCATTTTACATGTTATATCTTTTCTTATACCGATTGCGGCGCTACTGCTGATAGGTTTTTTACTGCAACGCATAAAACCCGCAAGGAACGACCTTTATCAAAAAGAGGGATTTGCCCTTACAGCAATTGTTTGGATTATTATGACCTTGTTTGGTGCAATCCCGTTTGTGATAAGCGGCGATATCCCGAATTATGTTGACGCTTGTTTTGAAATGATGTCGGGATTTACGACTACGGGTGCCAGTATAATTGAAGATATTTCGTTAATTTCCCATTCTTCACTATTCTGGCGCAGTTTTTCACACTGGATTGGCGGTATGGGAATTCTGGCATTCGTCCTTATTTTCATTCCTGAAAGTAATGACGGTTCATCAATGTATCTCTTGCGTGCTGAAAGTCCGGGACCGCAGGTTGGCAAAATTGTATCGAAAATGCGGGTTACTACCCGAATACTCTACCTCATTTATCTGAGTTTCACCGTACTTGAGATTATTGTTCTTATGTTCGATAAACCAATAGCGGGTTATGAAAGCGAACAGTTCTTTTTCAGTATCCTTGCAACCTTTGGCTGTGCAGGAACGGGCGGATTTGGATTTATTCCGGGAAGTATGGAATTGTTTAATCCATTTTCGCAGTATGTAATGGCAATATTTTTAATTCTGTTCGGCTGCAATTTCGGTTTATATTATCTGCTTTTAATAGGCAAGGTAAAATCGGTGCTTAAAAGTGAAGAATTCAGAAGTTATTTTCTTATAATAGGTTGCATAGTATTCTTTGTTTTTATGAGTATTACAGGAAAAATCGGCTCTTTTTCGCTAGGTTATACTACCGAAGAAGCGTTCAGACACTCTTTATTCCAAGTGGCTTCTTTAATGACAACAACCGGTTATACAACCACCGATTACAATACATGGCCTATGCTTGCTACTACCGCTTTGGTTGTTGTTATGTTTATTGGCGGTATGGCGGGTTCTACCGCTGGCGGTATTAAGGTGTCCCGAATTGTTATTGCTTTAAAAGGCGCACACATAAATGTGCGTAAACTTGTAAATCCGAGATATGTTCCTAAGCCAAAGTTTGAGGGTAAAACCTTAGAACAAAATACAATTAATGACGTTTTCGCTTTTATTACACTTTATTTGTTTATAATTGTAATCGGCATATTCCTGCTTTCCTTTGATGCGGCTAATGCAGGAGTTGTGATAACTGCTTCCGGTGGGGTCGAATATTCTGTCTGCCACGGATTTTTTACTAATTTCTCGGCAGTTCTGGCCTGTATTTCTAATGTAGGTCCCGGTTTTGAAGCGGTTGGACCTTATTTAAATTACGCTTTATACAGTAATTTTTCTAAAATAATTTTAGCCTTTATTATGCTGATTGGCAGACTTGAAATACTTCCTGTTCTAATTCTGTTTAGCAGAAAAACTTGGAAAAGAATATAAATTTTCACAAAATAAAACCTCGATGACTTTAAGTCACCGAGGTTTTTCTCTTACTTTTAAAAATTAATCTTCAACATTGAATTTTTCGCCTAAAACTTTAAATATATAGGAAATTGTAAGACCGATTGCCACTGCCACCACACTTAAAATCCAACCGAGGAAATCTTTGGGCAGCCCAGGAAAAACGCTGACAAGCGAACCCGACATAAAGCCTAAAACCATTAAAAAACCGATACTGTGGAATTTTTTAAATACAAGTTTTGTAATGTTGGAAAACAGAACCATTCCTATAACAAAAGCCACCGCAACCGTCATCACAGTGAAAACATCCTGATACCAGGCTGCGCTGAACCAACCCGACGGCGACATTATTCCCGTTGCAAGTTTAAGGAGCGGTTCGTAAACGCTGAACATCATAAGTACCATTGAAATGCTCATACCGGGAATCATACTCATCATACCCGAAATACCGCCGCAAATGGGTAAATAAATTTTCATAGCCGTGCTTGCGGTGTTTGCAGTATCAATGCTTACAGAAAAATCCGATTTTGCCAACATTCCGATAGTAAGCGCGAACAAAAAGGCAATAAGTGTTCCTAAAAAATAGCGTTTTTTTATGGGTTCTTCGCGCGCTTCCTTAATAACTGTTGGAATACTGCCTGCAATAAGACTCATAAACAAAAGATAAGCCGGAACAGTATAGTTTGCGAACAGAAAATTCAAAACATGCAACAGCAGTAACATACTAATAACCGCGCCGATTCCCATAGGCAGCAAATAAGCAAAATTCTTTTTAAAGTTTTTAAAGGGATTTGAAATAATGTTAATCAGGTCATCATATATCCCCATCATAACCGCCATAATACTTCCGCTGATACCGGGCGCTATAACACTTATGCCAAGAAACGCGCCACAGAGCATCCTATAAAAGAAGTTTTTTACATTAGATTTTTCCATTACCTCACCAAACCATTTCAATGATTTTGTCGCAAATTTCAAATGAAATTTGCTGCCAAATGCTACACTTGGCGTTGAAACAACTATCGAATCTTGTGTTTCAAGAAATTAATATCATTATAATAACATATTTTGCTCATCATTACAAGGCGAAAAATGCGATTATATTTATTTAAGACTTAACCCGAACTTATAATTATTGCGAAATATTTTAGTATATGGTATAATCGGTTTGCAAAATAAAAACAAACAAGGTGCGTTGCGACCGGTGCAGAATTATTATGTATCCCCACCGTGAAAACCGATTTATAGAATTTAACAGTCATTTCTCACTCTACCGTTGGTTTACATCTCCCCGCTAAACCAATAGTATGTGTATTTTATCCGCTTACAATTTTATACTGAAAACGAAAGGAGAAACATTATGAACCAAATCAAAATCGGAAGATTTATTGCCGAGTGCCGAAAAACCGTAAACTTAACTCAAATGCAGTTGGCAGAAAAACTCGGTATCACCGATAAAGCAATATCCAAATGGGAAAGAGGCATAGCCATGCCCGACTCATCTATTATGCTCGAACTCTGTGATATTCTCGGAATCAGTGTAAATGAATTATTAAGTGGGGAGAAAATAAGTATGGAAAACAGTAATAAGAAAAATGAACAACTTTTACTTGATATGGCAAAAGAGGTAGAGAGAAAAAATAAAACTATCTGGACTTCAATGTGGATAATTATGTCTGTAAGCATGATAGCCCTGTTTGCAGGTATATCAATTGTCGCATTTTTTATACCCGAGGGAGTATGGCAACTTGTTGCAGTGCTTGGAATTTGCATTGTATTTTTGATTCCTTGCTTTTATGCATTAAAACTTGAAGTAAGTGTAGGTGCTTACAAGTGCAAAAATTGCGGCCACGAAATTGTGCCTACCTATACGCAGGCACTTAATGCGATGCACATGGGAACTACCCGTTACTTAAAGTGCCCTGTGTGCCATAAACGCACTTGGTGCAAAAAAGTACTAAAGAAGTAAATTTTAATTTTAAAAACCGAATAAAGAGATAAGAAGTGCGCACTTAATTTACAGAGTGCGCACTTTTGTTATTTATTAATTATTGAAAACTTAATTTATAATTTTATAAAAAATTATTGCAATTTAGTTGTCATCGTGCTATAATTTGCACTAGTGCAAGATATAAGCGAATTAATCTGTACTAATTCGCAAAAAATACAGGAGGTGACCGAATGGGTCGCGGTATAACAACAACAAAATATGAAATCATTCAGGTTGCATCAGAATTATTCTTTGATATTGGCTATTCCAATACTTCTCCCAGAATGATTGCGGAAGAACTGGGACTTAGCACAGGTAATATAACCTACTACTTCCCTTCAAAAGAGAGTTTATTAGCGGTATTAGTTGAAATGCTTTGCGATTTTCAGTTAAAGATGTTAGAAGCGGAATCCGACATAGGTATAGGTTCTGTCGCCTCTATCTGTCTGGAAACAATGGCGGTTGCCGTGGCGTGTGATGAAAGCGAGATTGCAAGAGATTTCTTTATCGCTACTTTCCAAAGTGAACTTTGCCGAAACTATTTGCGGCAAAATCACGTAGAGCGCGCAAAGAATATATTTGCAAAAGAATGTCGGGACTGGACGGATAATGATTTCCATCAGGCAGAACTTCTTGTGATGGGACTGCAATACGCAGCCATTGTTCCGACTAATGCGGATGTTCCCTTAAAAATGCGAATAGGCGGTGCGCTTAATCAAATTCTCAGCATATATAATATAAATGAAGATATTAGAGAAAAAGAAATTAAAAAAGTTCTGGCAAAAGAGTGTCGGGAAATCAGCCAAAATGTGTTGCAAGGCTTTGTCCGCTTTGTTAAAAAAACAAATGAAGAAACCTTGGAACAAATGATTAAAGGACATCGAAGAAACAACAAAATAACCTATACGGAGGAAACGGTATGAAAATAAAAAAATATTTCACAAAACAACTGCTCAGCATATTCCTATGCGTTGCAATGATACTGGCATACCTGCCGCTGACAACCTTTGCATTGAATTATATTAATACTGTCGGTGACTTTACCATTGCGCCGTCTGACAGTGCCGAGGTTCTCGTAGCAGATACTGACTATACTTACGCCGACGGTGTTTTGACTGTCAGCACAACTATACCGGTTACTATTGGTATGAAGAACGGTGTAACTTCTACCGCTGAAACCGTTGCTGTTGACAGCAGTAAGGGCGAAACAACAGTTACCCTTAACAGCATTGGTATAGACACCGCGGAGGATGCTGCTATCGCTGTAACGGGTACTAATAAGGTCACCTTAAATTTTAGTGGAGAAAGTTCTCTTTCGGCTGCAGATGACGGTGACGGCATTAATGTTTCAAGCAAAACACCCATTGTTTTTACAAGCGCGGATAATGGAAAACTTAATATTTCAGGCGTGAAATTCGGTATTTTTCTTGACGGGTATACTTCAGGCGGAAGCGTTGCCGTAAACGGTAATCTGGATTTAAATATCACCAACTGTACTTTTCACGCAATTTATTGCAGAAATGCAGGCTCATTCACCGTAACAGGAACTCCTATTATCAATATAGATACTACGGAATATGCGATTTATGCTCATAATATTGATATCTCAGGCGGTATGCTCACCCTTAAAAATGATGACGGCTACGCTATTACTGCCGCAAGCGGTACAAATATTAAGTTAAGTGGAACGGCTGACCTGCAGATCGTTGAAGGCGAGCGCGGAATGCATGCCAGCGGCGGTAAAATTGAAATTACCGATTCTGCAAAATACAAGGTATACGGAGTCAGCGCCGCTAACAAAACGACGGCTATTGTTGACTGTGCCATAGTTTCAAAGGAACTTTTAATCAACAAAAACGCTATTGTGGACGTATTTACAAAAGAGGACGCTATCAGCGGTGGAGTTACCGAGATAACCGACAACGCTAAGGTTACTATCAATATAAACTGCACCTCAACCTCAAGTCAGCACGCGATCCGCTTTGACTCCCCGCTGGAAATAAGCGGCTATGCCAATATTGATATAGACATTAGCGGCAAAAAAATATACGGTCTATATGACATTACCGACGGTACGGTAAATATTTCAGACTC
Organism: Acutalibacteraceae bacterium; assembly: GCA_045540535.1. Lineage (GTDB taxonomy): Bacteria > Bacillota > Clostridia > Oscillospirales > Acutalibacteraceae > UBA737. Next base: position 14,973 of record JAZQHI010000058.1, read on the forward strand.
GGCAGTAGTTGATATATGCGGTGCATACCGTTCTGTTTATGCGGACTTTCTCAATTTATCCGATAAAGCCGCTATGACCATTACCAACGATCTTAACTATGCCATCTACGGTGCTACCACACTTAAGGATTTCGCAACACTAATAGCAACATCTACAGAAAAAAAGGTGCTGTACGATGAGTTCACCGTAAAACCGCCGTTAAATATAGCGTATATGGTCAAAACAGGCTCTTCTGAGGCAGATGCAACAACCGCTTATTACAAAGAAGAGGCCACGGTGTCCGAAAAATCCACTTGGAGATATTTCCACGCCGTTGCCACCGAAAAGGTTCCCGTAGATGTTAGTTTCAACGCAAACGGCGGAACTGCAATCGATACTATAACCGTGACATACGGTGAAAAGTACGGAAAACTTCCCTCTTCCGCTATTACAGGACTTTCAGGGGGCGACAGCAACTGGTATCTGGTAGATGATAGCGGCAACGTAACCGATACAAAAATTACACGGAACTCTACTGTTAATACAAACCGCAATCATACCCTTTTTGTAAAACGTAAGGTGTTGGCTCCAACCCTTAAAATTACGATAGAAACACCGGGCGCTATCTCCAATGAATACCCGTATTATGTGCCCGATAACTCAAAACGAATTTTAACGGCGACTGTTAATAATCAGAATACAGAAATTCTTGATTATACTTATCAGTGGTATAAAGGAAATGTTGTTATTGATGGCGCTATTTCAAATGTGCTTACAATCGAGGGCAATGTAGCAGATGCAGGCACCTACAAAGTAGCGGTAACTGCAACTCTTAAAGACGGAAGCGGAATTATTGTAACCGAAAACACAGCGTCGGCAGAAAAAGAGCAGGTTGTAAAGATAATGCGCGCCTCAAACACGCTGTACTATGATGCCAACGGCGGTGAAGGCGGTCCGTCCAACAACTTTACTAACGGTGACAACATTAAGGTGGAAACAGATAAACCCACCCGCGAGGGCTATATTTTCGACTGCTGGAACACCAAAGCCGACGGTACCGGTGAAAGTTATGACAGCGGCGATACCTACACTTTTTTGGAAGACAACGGCAACGGCGGTTGCAAAGCAACCCTTTATGCGCAATGGATAAAAACATACGACGTATATGTGGGCGGTATCCAAATAACCGATACAAACAAGGACGATGTCTTGGGTGACGGCAAGGTATCCTATGATGCCGAAACAGCCACATTAACACTTAACGACGCAAAAATTTTAAACGGATATGAATATAAGAAAGACCGTGTTGCAGGCATTTATTCAGGCATTGATTTGAATATTGAACTAATCGGTACAGAGAACACTGTCACAGCGCCCGATTCTAATAAAATTTCCTACGGTATCAAAGTTTCGGGAAATTTGAATATTTCGGGTAACGGTTCAATAACAGCCAGCGGAGGAAATGTTTCTGCTCAGAACACCGATGCTGACAGTATAGGTATTTTCACAGAAGGTTTGTTATATATTTCCGAAGCAAAAGTAACCGCAAACGGAGGAACTGCAACAGTAAGCGGAACAGGAACCGCATACAGTAGCGGCGTTTACACTGAGGGCGGATTGGAACTCGACTTTGACGGATATTTGTTCGCCAACGGCGCAAAGGCTCAGGGAAGCGAAGCATACAGTAACGGTATTGAAGCCATTGGCAGCAATGATAATTATATCAATATCTCCGTTTATAACGGTTATTTAACTGCCGAGGGCGGTGAAGCATTCGGCACGGATTATGCGGGCAGCGCGGGTATATATATAAGTCATGGCGGTCTGTATTTGTACGAAACCGAATCTAATGCCGAATTATCCGCCGATAAAGCCGAAGTTACTTCTGATAAGCAGGATAAAGCCTACGCCTACAGCAACGGTATTTATGTATTTGCGGGTGATGTAGGTGTATCGGACGGTAAATTAGATATCACAAGCGGCAGTTATGCCGGTGTCAACGGCGATGCCTATGGAGTTTATCTCCGTAAAGAAGAATTGAAAGACGAAAACGGCAACCCTTACTATGCCGGTGGCAATTTTACCGTTGAGTGCAGCGAGGTAAAGCCAGGTCTTCACACTCCAAACTTAGTTGGTACAACTGTAACTATAAATTCTCCAAACGGCAATGCAATCCACGTTGCAAGTGGCATTAATATAAGCGATAAACTCACTATATCACATCCTGACAAGGCTGAGATAAGCGGTGTGGGCGGCTCAAACGACCCTGATAATTGGATTGAACCTGATTACTGGACCGTAGTTGATTCGCTGGGCGCCGAGGCACAAAAAGTCATCATTAAACCTCTCGCTTACAAAGTTATTCTTAAAGGTTTAAGTTACACTATGGCAGTAACGGTTCCCGCAGGCGAATCGGTTAATAAAACTTATTGCGAATTATTTGAAATTGATGATTTTTCCGAAAGGCTGAGCACAGAAAAAGAAGGATATACCTTTGGCGGCTGGTATAAGAACGCCGAGTGCACCGATGGCAACGAGTTTACCTTTAACGACAATGTCAATTCCGACATAACGCTCTATGCTAAATGGGTAGTTGCAACAAATGATAGTGATAAACCCTCTGATGATACACAAAACGACGACGATACTCAAAAGGATGATGACTCCACTGAAAACGGAACCGAGAGTGAAAAGGAAGATAACGCACCCCAAAAAGACCCTCAAACCGACAAGGATGCTCAAAAGGATGATAATAAGTCCCCTGACTCCACTGAAAACGAAACCGAGAGCGAAAAGGAAGATAACACATCCTCTTCCGTTACCGCTCCCGAAACTAGTGATAACAGCAATATAGGTGTTTGGCTTGTTCTGCTATCCGTAAGCGTTGCAGGTATTTTTGGAATTACTCTGTACACTCGCAAAAAAAGGCTTAAAGCAACTAACAACCCATAACAAAAGCACCCTGCAATTAGCGTGATGCTCCAAGCGAAAATATCACGCTGACTTTAGTCAGCATATCACTTAACAGACAAAAAAAGAGAAGACTCGTGATAAACGAATCTTCTCTTTTCTGCTTCTGTGGGTTTGGGCTACTGCCCGACTGCATTTGTGCATACAAATGCGAGGCTGGTTCTTAACCAAAATTGAAGGAGTTTTCAAATTCTCCGATAAGAACAACACACTTTTTCTGCAGGGTGCTTTTATGTGCATATATTATTAATAAATTAGTGACAGTTATGTCCGCAACCGTGGTCGCCGCAGGTGTGGTTCGCGCCGTGGTGGTCGTGGTGGTCACACTTTACGTTGGGATTAAATCCAAGTGTGCCGCTGAGCAACGCTTCAACTGCTGCGTCAGCAGAACCGCTAACACCGCCATATAGTCTGATGCCTGCCTGCGAAAGCGCCATCTGTGCGCCACCGCCGATACCGCCGCAAATAAGCGTGTCAACACCGAGTGACGAAAGAAGTCCTGCAAGCGCTCCGTGACCGCTGCCGTTTGCATCAACAACTTCGCTACCGATTATTTTTCCATCTTCTACAGTATAAACCTTGAATTGCTCGGTGTGACCGAAGTGCTGAAAAATCTGTCCGTTCTCATAAGTTACTGCAATTTTCATTCTGCTTTCTCCTTTGAATTTTCTATTGTTAAAGACTTTAATGCCTTCTTAAATTGAACAGTGAAAAGGATGGCGGTAAAGGTTACGGCTATCATATCGGCAACAGGCTCTGCCGTATAAACTCCCATTGTTTTATCCGAAATCAGTTGCGGCATAATGTAAATCAACGGCAATAGTAAAACAAACTTGCGAACTATGGCAACAATTATAGAGCAAGGTGCGTTGCCGATAGATACAAAGGTCATCTGGCAAGCGATCTGAATACCGAAGATGCACATTACTCCGCAATAAATACGAAGTGCCGTTGCGGTGAATCCAATAAGCGCGGCATCGGGTGTGAATATTCCTGCAAACATTTGCGGAAACAACATAATAGCACCCCAAATGGCAAATGAATAGGTAAGGCAAGAAATAAGAAGAAGCCAAAAGGTTTTCTTTACACGCTCTACGTTTTTAGCACCGTAGTTATAACTAAGAATCGGCTGTGCGCCCTGTGCAATGCCTTGCATGGGAAGCATTGCAAACTGCATCACGCTTGTAAGGATTGTCATAGCGCCAACGGCAATATCACCGCCGTATTTTAAAAGCGAAGAATTAAAGCAAACAGATATAACGCTTTCGCTACTTTGCATAATAAAGGTTGCAGTTCCAAGTGCGATACAGGGAAAAACAAGTTTTGCATCTATGCGAAGATTGTGTTTTTTGAGTTTCAGATAGGTCTTTTTTCCGCAAAGGAACAAAAGCACCCAAACGCAAGAAACGGCTTGTGAAAGGATTGTAGCAAGCGCCGCACCTTTAACCCCCATATTAAACCCGAAAATAAAAATAGGATCGAGAATAATATTGCTGACAGCACCTATAAGCACCGTAATCATACTGATTTTTGTGTAGCCCTGTGCTGTGATGAAAGCGCCCATACCAAGTGTTAATTGAACGAAAACTGTACCGATAGCGTAAATATTCATATAATCGGTGGCGTAACCGATAGTGTTTTTACTCGCGCCGAACATTAAAAGTAAATCTTTGTTCCAAATCAGCAAAACGGCAGTCAAAACAGCAGAGATAATAAGTTGCAGCGAAAAGCAACTGCCCATAATTTTTTCGGCGGAAGTATTATTGCCCTCACCCATTGCGATAGATGCCTTCGGCGCACCGCCCGAAGCAATCAGCGCCGCAAAAGCCGAGATGATCATAATTATAGGCATACATACGCCAACGCCCGTAAGCGCAAGGCTTCCAATATCCTTTATATGACCTATGTAAATGCGGTCAACAATATTGTATAGCATATTAATAAGTTGGGCTACCACCGTTGGAATGGCTAATTTAAACAGCAGTTTACCAATCGGTGCAGTGCCGAGCATTTCTTTGTTATCGCTCATAATTACGCTCCATAATTTTAAAATTTATTATTTTATTATATAATAATTTTTATTTCAATTCAAGGTTTTAGATAGTCTTTATGTAGCAACGGCGGCGACGGTGCTGACGTTTTTCAAAATGGCGCCACATACTGTGAATAGCAGTGTTGGTTTCAAGCATAGGTCCTGTTTCGCAGTATTTAACACCGTTTTCTATAATTTTGGGGGCTAATGTGTTAATAAGAATTGCCGGAATACCCAGAGATTGATACTCAGGCTTTACTGCAACAAAGAACATTTCAAGGGTATCGTTTTTACCGTTCAAGGCTTTCAGCAAACGAAATACGCCAAAAGGCAGCATCTTACCGTCCGATTTTTTAAGCGCTCTGGCGATAGAGGGAACAAGCACCCCAAAGCCGATAATGTTGCCGTCTTTATCCTTTATCGAGCAAACATAATCAAGGTTGACTACAGGCACATATCCGTCAATAGCGTGCTTTATAACTTCGGGAGTCAGTGGCACGGTGCCGTATAGTTTTGAAAAGGCAATATCAATAATCTTAAAGGCTTCCAAAGCATCGTTGTACAGCACCTTGCGGTTGTTATATGTAACTACCTTGTAACCGTTTTTCTTAATAAGATGATTAGTAATTTTCTCAAAACGGGGATCTAAAGTTTCAGGTACATTG
>JAZQHI010000059.1:0-26264 GCA_045540535.1 Acutalibacteraceae bacterium
ATAAACGGACTTGATGTTACGGTTGAAATAAAATCGGTTAATCACAGGTATTTTGAGTTTTCTTGCCGCGTGCCGAGGATTTATCAGTTTTTAGAAGAAAAACTTAAATCCTTCTGTCAGCAAAAGATTTCAAGAGGCAAGGTCGAAATCGGTGTGTTTATTGAGCAGACCGATGGCAACAGTCAGTCGGTAGAAATAAACCACGACTATGCGGCGGCTTATATAGGTGCCCTCAAAGAGCTTTCAAAGAAATATAAAATAAAGGCCGATATCAAGGCCTCCGATTTTATCGGAAATTCCGATATGTTTAAAATCCGCCGAAATGAGCTTCCCGATGAGCTAGTCGGCGAAGCGGTGCTCACGGTCGCAGAAAAAGCGGTGGAAAGCTTTATGGAAATGCGCACGATTGAGGGTGAGCGCCTTAAAGAAGATATCTGCACAAGAGCGGATGACATCTTGGGCAAGGTGGCTCTTGTTGAGCAACAAACTCCACAGACAGTCAAGGCTTACAGAGAACGCCTTGAGCAAAAAATGCGAGAGCTTTTGGCTGACGCCAGAGTTGACGAGCAGAGACTCATTGCCGAAACTGCCATTTTTGCCGATAAGGTTGCAGTTGATGAGGAAACGGTCAGACTTAAAAGCCATATTGCTCAACTGAAGGCTTTGGTTGAAGCAGAGGAGCCGGTTGGCAAGAAGCTTGATTTTATTGTTCAGGAAATGAACCGCGAAACCAACACAATAGGCTCTAAATCGCAAAATGTTGAAATTGCACACATCGTGGTTGATATTAAATCTGAAATTGAAAAAATCAGAGAGCAGATTCAGAATGTTGAATAATTTTTAAGGGTGATATTATGAAACTTGTAAACATTGGATTCGGTAATATGGTTTCTGCAAACCGTATGATAGCAATTGTTAGCCCTGAATCTGCGCCGATAAAGCGTATAATTCAGGATGCGCGTGATAGGGGAAGTCTTATTGATGCTACCCACGGCAGAAGAACGAGAGCGGTAATTATTACTGATAGCGACCATATAATTTTAACCTATCTTCAAGCAGAAACTCTTGCAAACAGAATTGCTGAAGAAAATAGTATTGATGATGAGGATGAAGAGGATGAATAAAGGCGTAATTTTTATTATTTCAGGGCCCTCCGGTTCGGGTAAGGATACGCTTATGGTTGAGCTCTTTAAGAAATGCCCCGAAATCAAGTTTTCTATTTCCTCAATCACTCGTGCTATGCGCGAGGGCGAGGTTGAGGGTGTTAAATATAATTTCATTTCCAAAGAACAGTTTGAACAGATGATAAAAGAGGACAAGCTGCTCGAATATAACAGCTATGTCGGAAATTATTATGGAACACCGAGAAAACCCGTTGAGGATGAAATAGAAAAGGGTAACAATATATTAATCGAGGTTGATGTTAACGGTGCGGCGCAGATAAAAGAAAAAATGCCCGAAGCCGTGAGCATGTTTATAATGCCGCCTTCTTTCGAAGAATTAGAGAGAAGACTTAGCGGCAGAGGTACCGAGTCGGAGGAGCTTATAAGAAAAAGAATGCAAAGCTCCTTGGATGAAATAAAGCGAGCATCAGAGTATGACTATATTATCGTTAATGATGATATAGCAACTGCTGTTGACGATATAATTTCTGTTATGAGAAGCTGCCAATTAAGGCAGGAAAAACAGAAGCATATTATAGAAGAGGTGTTAGAAAAATGTTAAATCCCAATATTGGCAAACTTATCAAGGAGTATAGTAACAGATACCGTTTGGTAATCGACGTGGCTCATACAGCACGCGAGATTTCCACTAAAGCCGAAGAAGCAGGCGAAATTACGATTGAAAAACCCGTTAGCGTTGCTATTGATAAAATAGCATCTGAAATTTAAGGATTTTTAAAAAATGTTGGAGGTGTAGGTATGACAGGGCTTGTGGCTAAGGTTGCTTTGCAAGGGGCAAGCCTTGCTTTTGACAGGCTTTATTCCTACACAATTCCTATAAATTTTGAGTCTATTGCCGAAAAAGGCATGCGCGTTTTAGTGCCTTTTGGACGCGGAAACACTAAAAAACAGGGCATTATTTTTAGTTTATGTGAAGAGGAAACCGAGGGGCTTAAACCCTTAATATCGCTTATTGACAGCGAACCCGTTTTAAACGAAGAAATGCTGCTGTTAGCGGAATATATGCAAAAAACCGTTTTTTGCACCTATTATGACGCGGTTCAGGTTATGTTACCTGCAGGACTAGGGTATAAGTTAATCGATTTTTATTCGGCAAATACTGATTTTGCGGCTAAGGATTTATTAACCAGGGACCAAGCGGAAATTTACGATTATCTTTTAGCGTCGGGCGAAAAACCCGAAGATGACATAACAAAAACCTTCGGGGTTAATGCCGAATTTTTAAACGATTTGGTTTTAAAAGAGGCTTTGGTTAAGTCAAGTGACGCTAAGCGTAAAATGGGTGACGCTACTGAAAAGTGGGTTAAAATTGCGGGCGAGGATATCCCCGATTTAAAATATACACTGAAGCAGAAAGAGGTTTTGGACTTGCTTCGGGGCGTAGGTGCGGCGGCGGTTAAGGAAATTTGCTATTTTACGGGTGTTACGCCGTCGGTAGTGGACGGACTTGTTAAAAAAGGAATTTTAATTTATTTCAGAAAACAGGTTTACAGAACGCCCAAGGCGGTGGCTGATAAGGGTTCGGATAAAAAAATCGTTTTGACCGACGAACAGTCTTTTGCGGCGGACGGTTTAAAGCGTGCCTACTATTCCGACAAAGGCGAGGTTGCTTTACTTTACGGGGTAACGGGTTCGGGTAAAACACAGGTGTTTTTAACCTTGGCAGACGAGGTAATTGCCCAAAACCGCGGAGTTATTGTAATGGTGCCCGAAATCGCTTTGACGCCACAGTTAATTTCAATTTTTTCGTCACGCTATGGGGATAAAATCTCGGTTTTTCATAGCGCAATGTCTATGGACAGCGTATGGATGAATGGAAGCGAATAAGAGACGGTAAGGCGCTTATTGCCATTGGCACCCGAAGTGCCGTTTTTGCGCCCTTTAAAGATTTAGGGCTTATCATTATTGACGAAGAGCAGGAGCATACCTATAAATCCGAAAAAACGCCCCGTTTTCATACAAGGGAACTTGCAAAGTTCAGAACGGTTCAGAATAAGGGACTTTTGTGTCTGGCGTCTGCTACCCCTTCGGTTGAAAGTTTTACGGCGGCTAAAAACGGAAGATACTCTCTTTTTACCCTTAAAAACCGCTACGGTAATGCAATTCTGCCCGATGTTTTAACAGTTGATATGAAAGAGGAACTGGCAAAAGGCAATACGGGTGTTTTCAGTACCGAACTTTATGAAGCGATAAACGAAACCCTTAAAAATAAAAAACAGGCAATACTGCTGCTTAACCGCAGAGGGCATAATACTTATATCTCCTGTGCGGAGTGCGGATATGTTGAAACCTGCCCAAATTGCAGTATTTCATTAACCTATCATTCTGCGAATGACCGACTTATGTGTCATTACTGCGGTTATTCAAAGAAAAGTGAGCATAAATGCCCTGAATGTGAGGGCACGCATATGAAATTTATGGGTCTTGGAACCCAAAAGGCAGAAGAGGAGTTAAACGCCCTTTTCCCTAATGCGAGGATACTAAGGCTTGACGCTGACAGTACTGTGGCGAGGGAATCCTATTCGGTTAATTTAGGCGACTTTGCCAAGGGCGAATACGATATTCTTTTGGGAACCCAGATGGTAGCAAAGGGACTCGATTTTCCTAATGTTACTTTGGTTGGCGTACTCGGTGCGGACAGCGCTATGTACAGTGAAGATTTTCGCGGTTTTGAGCGTACTTTCTCGCTACTGACTCAGGTTGTAGGCAGAGCAGGTCGCGGCGAAAACGCAGGACGGGCGATAATTCAAACGATTAATCCCGATAGCGATATTATAGAACTTGCCGCACGGCAGGATTACGACAGTTTTTATGAAAACGAGATTTTAAACCGAAAATTAATGATTTATCCGCCTTTTTGTGATATTTGCGCCGTTAGTACACAGTCGGTTTCGCGCGAGAATGCTGAAAAGGGAATAAAAACAATTTTTGAAGCAATAAAAAATTTAACCGAGAATAAATACACGGCGGTAAAGGTTATAATTTTAGGCCCCTCACCCGCAGTAGTGGCAAAGGTTAATAACAAATACCGTTTTCGTATGATTATAAAATGTAAAAACAATTCCGAATTCAGAAAAATGTTGAGAGAGGCTACTGCTACTAAGATTTCGGGAGATGTTTCGGTTTCGGTGGATATTAATCCCGAAACGGTTATTTAACCACAGGAGGACAAAATGGCAATCAGGAATATTGTAAAATTAGGTGACGATGTTTTGCGAAAAACCTGCAGAACACAACTGAATTTTGATGAAAAACTTGCAACTATACTTGACGATATGGCAGAAACTATGTACAAGGCAGAGGGCGTTGGACTTGCCGCCCCTCAGGTTGGAATTTTAAGACGTTTTTGCGTAGTAGATGTAGGTGACGGACTTATAGAACTTATAAATCCTGTTATTACCGAAAAAAGCGGTTCGCAAGTAGGGCAGGAGGGTTGCCTTTCTGTACCTGACAGGTTTGACGATGTTGAACGACCTATGAAGGTTACCGTACGCGCTCAGGACAGAAACGGTAATAATATAGTTATAACCGCCGAGGGCTTTAAGGCAAGGGCTTTTTGTCATGAAATAGACCATCTTGACGGTATACTTTATATAGATAGGATAAAGAAATAGTTATGAAGATAGTTTTTATGGGTACGCCCGATTACGCGGTAAAAACCCTTGAAGCACTGATAGATGCAGGTCACGAAATAGCGGCAGTTTTTGCCCAACCCGATAAACCTGTAGGAAGAAAGCATATTTTAACACCTCCGCCTGTTAAGGTTTGCGCTTTAGAGCACGGGATTACGGTTTACCAACCCGAAAGCGTAAAGGACGGGGCTGTTGAGGCGATTTTAAAGGAAATAGAGCCCGATATTATTGTGGTTGTAGCCTACGGTAAAATTTTGCCAAAGGAAATTTTAACTATCGCAAAATACGGTTGCGTTAACGGACACGCGTCACTTTTGCCTAAATACAGAGGCGCTTCGCCGATACAGTGGTGTATTGTTTGCGGTGAAACCAAAACAGGCGTTACCACAATGTTTATGGATGAGGGTATGGACACGGGCGATATTTTAGAAACTGCCGAGGTTGAAATAGGGGACACAGAAACCGCTGAGGAACTTTTTGACCGACTCGCTTTAGTCAGCGCAGAACTTATGGTATCTACCGTTTCTAAACTTGAAAAGGGTGAAATTACCCCTAAAAAACAAAACGAAGATGAGGCCACCTACGCGCCGATTATAAAAAAGGAAATGGCGTTTATTGATTTTAAAAAGAGCACCGCAAAAGAAATTTTTAATGCGGTAAGGGGATATTATTCCTGGCCTTGCGCCTACTTCCTTTTAGGCGGAAAAAGAATTAAGGTTATTAAAGCCGAAGTAGGCGGAAGTTTTAATGGCAAAATCGGAACTGTTGCCGAAAACGAGGGTGAATTCTCGGTTATAGCGGCGGACGGTGTTGCTGTAAGACTAAAAGAAATTCAACCCGAGGGTTCAAAACCTATGACCGCAAAACAGTTCTTGAACGGTAACAAAGTAGCCGTTGGAACGGATATAGAGGCTACAAATGCTTAATCCAAGAAAAGCGGCGGTTTCGGTTTTGGTTAAAATCGAAAAGGATAACGCCTATTCAAACCTTACTTTAAAGGATTATTTGAAAGATGCCGAACTAAGTGCAGAAAATACTGCATTTTTATCGGCTTTGGTATACGGTGTGCTTGACCGCCGCATAACCCTTGACTATGTGTTATCCAAATTTATGAAAACGCCTATAAAAAAGACGGCGCCTTTTACCCTTAATGTTTTAAGAACAGCGCTTTATCAGATAATGTATATGGATAAAATCCCTGAAAGCGCCGCCGTTAATGAGGCAGTTAAAATAATAAAAAAATCGAAAGAAAGCCGAAATGCAGGTTTTGTAAATGCGGTACTGAGAGCGGCTTTGCGAGAAAAGGTTGAATTGCCTGACGGTAGTGATGCCGTTTCTCTAAGCATCAGATATTCGGCGCCTGTCTGGCTTGCTGAAAGTTTTATAAACGATTACGGCACGGATACCGCCGAGGCACTTTTAAAGGAAAGTTTAAAACCTGCTCCTACGGTATTAAGGGTTAATACAACTAAAACCGATGCCGAAGAATTAAAAGAGATGCTAAGGAATAACGGTATTAGTGTTAATTCTGGTGAGGAAGAAAATTCACTTATACTTGAAAAGGGTATGGATATTGCGAAGAACCCTTGTTTTTTGGATGGTCTTTTTCACGTTGAAGATTTGGCTTCCCAAAAAGCGCTTAGCGTTTTAGCACCAAAACCAATGGAAAGGGTGCTTGATATATGCGCCGCACCAGGCGGCAAAACCTTTACTATGGCGGAAATGATGGAAAACCGCGGCGAAATAGTGGCTTGTGACCTGTATGAGCACAGAACCGCCCTTATAAAAGCGGGGGCTGAGCGACTGGGTCTTAGCATAGTTAAGTCAAAAGTCGCAGATGCTACGGTTTTTGACCAGAGTATTGGAAAATTTGACTGCATTTTATGTGATGTTCCGTGTTCGGGATTAGGTGTTATACGCCGAAAGCCCGACATTAAATATAAACCCGAAAGCGATTTTGAGGAACTGGCCGAGATTCAGTATAAAATTCTTACCAACGCGGTGAAATACCTTAAAAAAGGCGGAAGAATTCTTTATTCTACCTGTACACTGCGGAGCGCAGAAAACGAAAATCTTGTAATTCGCTTTCAAAAGGAGTATAATACCTTCCGAAAGATAGCCGAAAAAACCCTTATGCCGCATACCGACGGCACCGACGGTTTTTATTACGCTTGCTTTGTATCGGAAGAGCATTAAAGGGGGCAAGCCGTTTTTGGCTAAGACCGATATTAAATCTATGACCGAGGCAGAACTTGAAGAGTTTCTTTTGGAACTGGGAGAGAAAAAGTTCAGGGCAGGTCAACTCTTTAAATGGCTTCAATCAGGAACAGAAGATTTTGACCAAATGACAAATTTGCCTAAAAATCTTCGCGAAACCTTAAAAGAAAAGGCGTATATTGCAAACACGGTGATTGTAAGGCGTCTGGTGTCAAAAATTGACGGTACGGTTAAGTATCTTTACCGACTATTTGACGGCGAACTGATAGAATCGGTGCTGATGAAGTATGAACATGGGTTTACCGTTTGTATTTCAACACAGGTAGGTTGCCGAATGGGTTGCAGTTTTTGCGCATCGGGGCTTTCAGGACTTAAACGTAATCTTACCGCTTCCGAAATGTTATCCCAAATAATGACCGCGGCTAAGGATAATGATATAAGGGTTTCCAACGTGGTTATGATGGGAATGGGAGAACCGCTTGATAATTTTGATAATTCGGTAAGGTTTTTAGAACTGGTTTCCAACGAAAAGGGACTAGGGATTGGGTTAAGGCATATTTCACTTTCAACTTCAGGGCTTGTCAGCGGAATTAAAAAACTAAAAGAGTATAATTTTCCGATAACCCTTTCGGTATCGCTTCACGCACCAAATGACGAGATCAGAAGTTCTATGATGAAGGTTAATAAAAAATGGAATATAGATGAACTTCTTACTGCTTGTAAGGAATATCAAAAGGTAACTACAAGGCGGATTTCTTTTGAATATGCTTTAATTGACGGCGTTAATGACAGTGAAAGTTGCGCCGATGAATTAGCAAAAAGGCTTAAAGGAATAATGTGCCACATAAATCTTATACCCGCAAATCCCGTTAAAGAAAACACCTTTAAAAAACCCGATATAAAAAGAATACAAAGATTCAGGAATTTGCTTGAAAGCAGGGGGCTTAATGCTACAATAAGGCGGACTTTGGGCGCCGATATTGAGGCCTCTTGCGGTCAACTTCGCAACAGAGAAAGGCAGGGAGATATTAGTGCAGATTTACAGTAAAACCGATATTGGACTTAAAAGGCATAATAATGAAGATGCCGTTTTCACAGGTCAACTTGAAGACGGAGCCGCTTTTGCCATTGTTTGTGACGGTATGGGCGGAGCGAATGCCGGTAATATTGCAAGCGATACGGCGGTTAAGATAATTTCCGAGTATATTGTACAGTCCTATCGGATAGGAATGGATTTCGAAGCGGTTGAAAAAATGCTTAAAAACGCAATCGAAAGCGCTAATATGGAAATTTACGATATGTCCCTTAAAAATGACGAACTGAACGGTATGGGAACAACAACCGTTACCGCATTAGTGCGTGACGGTAGGGCGGTTATAGCCCATGTGGGCGATAGTCGGGCGTATATCGCAGGCGAAAATCTTAAACTTGTTACCCGCGACCATTCGGTTGTGCAAAATCTTCTCGAAAGCGGAAAAATCACCGCCGAGGATGCAAAGGTTCATCCGAGAAAGAATGTTATTACAAGGGCTTTGGGTACCGAAGCGGAGGTTATGGTTGACTCGGGCGAAATTGTTTTAGGTCAGGACGAAGTTTTACTGCTTTGTACCGATGGCTTGAGCGGTTACGCGGACGAAACCGATATTTATAGGGCGTTAACGGCGGATATTACCACTTCTGCCGATGAACTTATAGAACTTGCAAAACAAGGCGGCGGCAGAGATAATATTACAGTCGCAGTACTTAAGCAGTAGAAAGGAATGTTACTATGGATAGATTTGTAGGAAAACGACTTGACGGCAGATATGAAATTCGCGAGATTATCGGCGTTGGCGGTATGGCGGTTGTTTATAAAGCGTTTGACAATCAGGAAAACCGCATTGTTGCCATTAAAATTTTAAAAGAGGAGTTTACCTCTAACGAAGAATTTTTGCGCCGTTTCAAGAATGAATCTAAGGCTATTGCAATGCTTTCACACCCGAATATTGTTAACGTTTACGATGTTAGTTTCGGCGACCTTATACAGTATATTGTAATGGAGCATATTGACGGTATTACCCTTAAAGAATATATCGAGCAGGAGGGCAGTCTTCGTTGGAAAGATGCCGTTCACTTTACTGCGCAAATTTTAAAGGGTTTGCAACATGCTCATGATAAGGGCATTGTTCACAGAGATGTTAAACCGCAGAATATTATGGTTCTTTCCGACGGTACAATTAAAGTTACCGATTTCGGTATTGCGAGATTTGCCCGTAGCGACCAGCGCACCATAACCGATAAGGCGATTGGTTCGGTTCATTATATAAGTCCTGAACAGGCGCGCGGTGAGAAAACCGATGAAAAAGCCGATATTTATTCTGTAGGTGTAATGCTTTACGAAATGCTTACCGGTAAATTGCCTTTCCAGGCGGAGAGTGCCGTTTCGGTTGCTATTATGCAACTTCAGCGTGACCCTCAACTTCCTACCGAAATCAACGGTTCTATACCTTTAGGTCTTGAACAAATAACAATGCACGCTATGCAAAAAACTCCTGAAAGACGTTATCAGTCAGCAGGGGAAATGCTAAGTGACCTCAGCCGTTTTGTAAGAGATCCTGCTATTACTTTTGAATACACCTATTTTGTAGATAACTCGCCTACAAAGTTTGTAGGCGGTGTGGGCGCAGTTGCTGACAGTCAGGATATTAACAATATTCTGGATGACGTTCAGGAAGAGGACGAAACCAGAGAGAAGAATAATATTATACCGATACTTGCGGGTATAGCGGTAACTTTGGTTATAGCCCTTATTGTTTTGGCAGTTATCTTTATTCCAAAACTGTTTTCAGACACAGGTGACGAATTGGTTTGCCCAGATTTTGTCACAATGCATATAGATGATATCAAGAAAAACAAAGAATATATCGAGAATTTTGAGTTTGAATACGAATGGGCAGAAAACCCCGATTTTGCTTACGGTGAAGTTTACGAGCAATCCGAAAAAGAGGGTCAAAAACTTAAAAAAGATGCAAAGATTATTCTTTATGTAAGTATGGGACCTGTTACACAAAAGGTTCCCGATGTTTACGGTAAAACCGAGTCGGCAGCCGTTTCGGAACTTAAATCCAACGGTTTCACAACCATTATTGCAGAAATGCCTTCCGAAGATGTTGAAGCAGGTCTTGTTGTTAAAACTGAGCCTCAGCGTACAGAGGTTGTTCCCGAAAAGGCAGAAATTACGGTTTATATAAGTTCGGGCAAACCTACTAAAAATGTTGAAATTCCCGATGTTGTAGGTCTTTCTAAAGAGGATGCCGAAAAGCAACTAAAAGACGAGGGTCTTGTTCCCGAATTCCTTGATATGCAGATTCCTTACGGCGAAAAGAACTATCCTATAGGTTCAGTTGCTAAGCAAGAGCCTGAATCAAGTTCCGAACAGGTACCCGAGGGCACAACCGTTAAGGTTTATACCTGCGTAGGTTATACCTATAATGTTGAAATTAAACTTCCTAAGGATTTTGAAAGTCAGTATTATTATGTTTCCCTTTGGGAGAGCGGGCGCGCCATTAAAACAAGTGATAAAATAGATTCAAAGCAACTTTCAAGTTACACCTTTGAAGAACTTACTACCGAAGAAAAGTCCTTGTCGTTAACGGTTAAAATCTCGGCTGACGGTAAAGAAGAGCACGACCTTTATGATGTTACCGTGCATTATAAAGACGATAAGGCTACTGTAGACCACACCTATAAATATCCTAAGTATGAAGAGCCGAAAGAAAGCAGCACTCCCACAAACAACGAGAGTAAAAGTGAGAGCACTGATAAACTTCCTAGCAAATCAGAAACAGGTAACGGCTCAAGTGTTCCGACTAACACTTCTTCTGATAACAGTGAAAATGATACTTCGGGCCAAGGCTCAAATAACTGATAATAGCCTTAGATATGAACGGAATTATTATTAAAGCGCTGTCGGGTTTTTATTATGTTTATTCCGACGGCGAACAATACGAATGTAAGGCAAGGGGAAACTTCCGTAAAAACGGAGTTTCCCCTTTGGTTGGCGATTATGTTGAGTTTGAGATTACCAACGGCGGCTGCGGTATAGTTGATAAAATTTTACCCCGTAAAAATGTTATAGTACGTCCGCCTGTTGCTAATATTGATAAACTTTTCATTGTTTCGGCATTTTCTTCGCCGCAACCGAATACCTTTATAATTGATAAAATGACCGTTATCGCGGAATATGCAGGCATTGAACCGATAATCGTTTTCAACAAATGTGATATGGGCGATTTTTCGGATATTTGCGCAGTTTACGAGAAAGCAGGGTTTAAAACCCTTACCGTTTCGGCTAAGAGCGGTTTCGGTATGGACGGTTTAATTGCTGAACTAAGGGACAGTGTGAGTGCTTTTACGGGCAATTCGGGCGTAGGAAAATCAAGCCTTTTGAATTTAATTTTAGGTGAGGACAGAATTGCTACGGGCGACATTAGCGAAAAGTTGGGTCGGGGCCGTCATACTACCCGTCACACCGAAATTTATGCTTTGCCGTTTGGCGCTTACGTTGCAGATACCCCAGGTTTTTCTTCGCTGGAACTTGATAATTCGAGTTACGATTTAAAGGAAAATTTAATGTTTTGTTTCAGGGACTTTGAACCCTTTTTATCCGAATGTAAATTTTCTTCCTGTACGCACATTAAGGAAGCGGGTTGCGCGGTTTTAAATGCCGTTAAAAAGGGTGAAATTGCCGAGTCGCGTCATAAGTCTTATTGCGAATTATCCGAAGAAATGAAAAATTTAAAGCCTTGGGACGCCAAAAAAATAAAATAAGTAACATTTTTCCTAAATTTTTATATAATGTTAGTGAGGATTAAAAAGTCACTAAGGGGAAATGTTTTATGCGAAAGCCGTGTAATTTAAACAAGGGAGTTTTAGCGCTTACTTTTGCGCTGGGACTCCTTATAAGTTGCTTTTGCCCACCCAAATTCTTGGTGGCGGTACTTGCAATCTGGGTTATTATACTCGGAGTATCCAACTGTAAATTTTAACGGAGGCGATTTTTGTGAAGGTTGTTCTGGTTAAAAGCCCTAAGTTTTTAGGCGGTATTTTAAGAATGTTTTTTGGTATTAAAAAACAGAATGTTTAAATTTTAATACATAAAACCCCTGCTAAAAAGCAGGGGTTTTGTACTTGAAAAACAGTAAAAAATAGTATATAATATAGTAAAATATAAAAGGAGTTGGTTTTATGGATTTTAAGGCAATAGGTACATACCTTTTTGAACTTGTAACTTCAGTAGGGTTCAAAATCTTAGAGGCAGTAATTATTTTGGTTGTTGGTTTGTGGCTTATTAAGTGGGTAAAGCAATTTATTAAAGAATCTCCCAAACTTAATAAACTCGACACTAGTTTGCGCTCTTTTTTAGTTAGTTTTGCAGGCATAGCCCTTGCTATTCTTCTGGTAATAACAATAGCAATGGTGGTTGGTATTCCAGTAACTTCGTTTATTACAGTTTTGGCTTCCTGCGGTGTAGCAATAGGTTTAGCACTTCAGGGTGCACTTAGCAATTTCGCGGGCGGTATAATGATTTTACTTTTCAAACCTTTTAAAGTTGGTGATTTTGTCGAAGCGGCAGGTGAAACAGGTACAGTTTCTGAAATTACCGTTGTTTATACCGTACTTTTAACAGTTGATAACAAGCGGATCACCATCCCCAATGGTTCTATCACTAATTCAGTTATTGAAAATTATTCTTCTGAAGAACTTCGCCGTGTAGACCTTATGTTTAAGGCGGATTATTCTGCTGATATGGATCAGGTTAAGTCCATTATTGCGAAAATAGTGGCAGAACACCCAAAAGCATTAAAAACACCCGAACCTTTTATAAGGCTATCTAATCATGGAGACAGCGCGCTTGAGTATACGGTGCGAATTTGGGTTAACGGTGCAGATTATTGGGATGTTTATTTTGATGTAACTGAGAGTGTTAAAAAAGCATTTGATGAAAATAAAATATCAATTCCGTTTAATCAGATTGATGTTCATGTTACTAACAACTAAAAAATACCGCCGCGGAGTGTTTAATCTCCGCGGCGGTATTTTTTGATTTGTTAAAGAGAATGTTTTTCTATTAAGTATCTTGCAACCTTTGCCATAAAGCAAGCGGCATCGAAATAAAGTTCTTTCGGGAATTTTTTCATAAAGTTATCAGCCTCTAAACTAAATGTGCCTTTATAACCGATATCTTTTAGTGCAATCATAAATTTATCCCAATCAATTTTAACCTTGGGACCCTCGAACATCATATTAATACCATAGTTATTGAACATAATATCGTGGGTATCGTCCTTACCGTCATTATCGTGAACGTGAAGTGTGGCAAGGCGGTCACCTAAAATGTAAACCATACTTTCGGGTGTTCGGTCGGTAAGTATAGCGTGGCCAACGTCAAGGCAGGTATCAAACTCGTCACCCAAAGTTTTGGCAAGTTCCAACATTTCTTCGGCACTGCTGCAAACCGAGGGGCAAATGATATTCTTATCGTCATCAAAATGCCACATATTTTCAATAGCAACCTTAACACCGTACTTTTCAAGATATGGTTTCATTTTGCCGTAATACTCAAGGTTAAGGTCAAAATTTTCCTTATAAAGCGTGTCATATCTGCGGTCAGGCAAAATTAAGGGATGAACTACTACGTAAGGACATTCCATAATAGCGGCAGAAATAATTGCATTTTTTGCCAACTTATCCCAAAGTTCTGTTCTTGACATATAGTCCGGAACAGAGGGGTTGGGTATTTGCGCGTGAATCTGACCAAACTCAATACCCGCGTTATCAGCAACGGTTTTAAGTTTTTTAGCGTGTGCCTCAAAATCGTTTGTGTTGTAAACACCCTTTTCGGCATCGTGTATAAACATTGAATAGTCCATACTGTCAAAACCTGCTTTTGCAAGCATTTTTATGGCTTCTTCTTCACCGTATGCTCTTGCAAGAGTGCCTGTTGTACTGCTGATTTTCATAAATATCCCTCGCAATAAATTATTTTACAAGGTAATATTAGCACAAACCAAAAACTTATTCAATCTTTAATTAAACTTTTTTTCGAGTTTTTTAAGCGGCACTCGTAAAATGGACATCATAACAACTGCGATTACTGTGTTAGGAAGCATATAAAGTAGGTTGTAAACTATAGAATATACAACAGGGTTTGCAAAAGTTACGCCTATACTTTCAATTTCGGTAGGAACAGTAATCATATAAATAGTAACACCGCTTATAAAGTGAACTATAAATCTTGCAAAACAACCCACAAAGGTTGAAAGTTCCACTGCCCAGTATCTGCCTTTAAAGAAGCCTGCAAAGCCGACTGCGGCATAAGCGATAACGTAGTCGAGCAAAATAGAGGGTAATCCCCAACCGATACTGCCGCCGATAATGCATTTTATAAGGCCGAAAATACCGCCGCTTAAAATGCCGTAGGCAAACCCATGACGGAAAGCGATTATAAACAAAGGTATCATAACAAAGTCGATAGAACCGCCGAAAACACCAATTTGAATTTCAACGGCGCAAAGGGCAACGGCTAAGGCTATAAATATAGCACATTCGGTAATTTTGTAAATAGGTTTTTTAAGGTTTTCTTTCATTTTTGACTTTCTCCTTTTAAAAATTATTTGCAATTCTCTGAGGACAAAGGGTTTTTCTGTTCTCCGGATAACAGAAAAGCCGCAGGCAACACACCTGCGGCAATACATTACACGTATTTCCCTACGGCAGCATTATCTGCATCAGGTTAAAGGTCGAAGTCATAGTTAAAAACGGACTCCCTCTCAGCCTGAGTTTCATCAAGCTCCCTTATTGCAAGGCGATTATAACACTTTTGTATTTTTTTGTCAAGAAATTTTTCGAGGGTTATATTGTGCATATAGCACTATGTTTTTTGAAATTTGCACAATATTTAGTATATTTTGTGTTTTGCCAAAAAATTAACACAATATGTTGTTGACAAATGATAATTTTTAGGTTAAAATGATTTTGCACCGACAGACTGCCGATGCAAACAGACTTGCGTGACTGACGGATTTTGAGGACAACCTCAGGGGAGCGCAGGTTTTTAAGCCGACCGTCTGGGCGATTCAGTTTTTAGGTTAAAGACTGAATGGCTCTTTTTTTAACTATAGACAGACAATTTAAAGGAGAAAACTATGGAACACGTAAATTGGAATGGATTTAATACGGGTGTTTGGCAAGACGAAATAAATGTGCGTGATTTTATTCAGTGCAATTATACCGAATATAATGGGGATGATGCTTTCCTTGAAGGCGCTACCCCCCGTACCGAATCACTTATGAAAAAGGTTGAAGAACTTTTTGCACTTGAACGCCGTTACGGCGGTGTGCTTGATATAGATACTGCTACCGTTTCGTCACTTACCAGTTATTCTGCGGGATATATCGATAAAGATAATGAAATTATAGTCGGTCTTCAAACAAACCGCCCCTTAAAGCGCGGTGTTAACCCTTTTGGCGGTATAAGAATGGCACGTCAGGCGTGCGAGGCTTACGGCTACAAATTAAGCCACAAAATCGAGGAAGAATTCCGTTATAAAACCACACATAATGACGGTGTGTTCAGGTCTTATACCGACGAAATGCGATTAGCACGCAAGAGTCACGTTATAACAGGTCTGCCCGATGCTTACGGCAGAGGTAGAATTATAGGCGACTACCGCCGAGTAGCGCTATATGGAATCGACCGTATTTTAGCCGAAAAGAAGAAGGATAAAGCGCTTCTTGAGGGGGGCGATTTTGCTACCGAGCAAATAAGACTTATCGAAGAATTATCCCGTCAGATTGAATTTTTGGGATATATGAAAGAAATGGCTGCCATATACGGTTATGACATAAGCGAACCTGCTTCAAACGCGCGCGAGGCTATACAGTGGACCTATTTTGGATACCTTGCCGCTATTAAGGAACAAAATGGCGCGGCAATGTCACTTGGCAGAGTCAGCACATTTTTTGATATTTATATTGAGCGCGATATTAAGCGAGGTATATTGACCGAAAAAACCGCTCAGGAACTTATAGATGATTTTGTTATAAAACTCCGTATGGCAAGGCATCTCAGAACCCCTGAATACAACGAACTTTTTGGCGGCGACCCGATGTGGATTACCGAAGCGGTTGGCGGTATGGGTGAGGATGGAAGAACACTTGTTACTAAGAACAGTTTCCGCATTCTTAACACACTTTATACCTTAGGTTCTTCACCAGAACCTAATCTTACTGTGCTTTGGTCTAACTCTTTGCCCGAGGGCTTTAAGAAATTCTGCGCAAAAGTTTCTTGCGATACAGATTCAATACAGTACGAAAATGACGACCTTATGCGCCCGATTTACGGTGACGATTATGCTATCGCATGCTGTGTTTCGGCAATGAAGGTAGGCAAGCAGATGCAGTTTTTCGGTGCGCGTTGCAATTTAGCAAAACTTTTGCTTATTGCAATTAACGGCGGTTATGATACCACAAGCGGTATTCATATTGGACCGCAAATGGAGGTTATGGATACCGAAAAACTCGATTACGAAGAACTCATAAAGAGATTTGATATCTATATTGAATGGATTTCAAAACTTTATGTTAATACAATGAATATAATTCATTATATGCACGATAAGTATGCTTACGAAAAATCTCAAATGGCTTTGCACGATACCGATGTTGAGCGTTTTATGGCTTTCGGTATAGCAGGGCTTTCGGTTGTGGCAGACTCGTTAAGTGCGGTTAAATATGCGAGTGTAAAGCCTGTTAAGGATGAAAACGGTTATGTTACCGAATTTGAAACGGTCGGCGAATTCCCCAAATACGGTAACGATGATGACCGCGTAGACCTTATTGCCAAGGAACTTACACACAAAATGATAACCGAACTTCGCAAAACCCGTACCTACCGCCACTCTATTCACACACTTTCGGTTCTTACCATTACATCTAACGTTATGTACGGCAAGAACACAGGTGCTACACCTGACGGCAGAGGCAACGGTGAACCGTTTGCACCCGGTGCTAACCCGATGCACAACCGCGAAGAGAACGGTGCTTTGGCTTCGCTCAATTCAGTGGCAAAATTAAGTTATGATGACTGCCGTGACGGTATTTCAAATACCTTCTCTATAACCCCTGATGCTTTGGGCAGAAGCGATGAGGAAAGACACGAAAATCTTGTAACTATTCTTGACGGATATTTTGCTAAAATGGCGCATCACATTAATATTAACGTATTAAACCGAGATACTCTTATTGAGGCTTACAACAATCCCGAGGCCTATCCTAACCTTACAATACGCGTTTCGGGTTATGCAGTTAATTTCCATAAACTCAGCCGTGAGCAACAAAAAGAGGTTATAAGCCGTACTTTCCACGAAGCAATGTAAAAATTATAGTCCGATAGCATTTGCTATCGGACTGTTTTGAAATGACGGTGTTTTAAATGAGCATAGAACTTAAAGGAAAGGTAAATTCCATACAAACGCTTGGCACGCTTGACGGACCGGGGGTAAGGTTTGTTGTGTTTATGCAAGGATGTAATTTAAGGTGCGGTTGCTGTCATAATCCTGAAACATGGGAATTAGACGGAGGTGACGGGTATACTGCCGCTCAATTAGCAGAAAAAGCAGAGCGTTATAAAGAATACTTTAAAGAAACGGGCGGAATTACCGTTTCGGGCGGCGAACCGCTTTTGCAGGCAAAGTTTTTAGCAGAACTTTTTTCACTATGTCACAAAAAAGGGATAAACACCTGCCTTGATACTTCGGGAAGTATTTTAAACGAGGATGTTAAGGAAGCACTTGAATATACCGACAGGGTTTTACTTGATATAAAGTACACAACCGACCTACAGTATAAAGAATACGTTGGTTGCAGTATTGAAAAACCGCTTTTATTTTTGGATTATTTAAGCCAAAAAAATATCCCCGTAACCTTAAGGCAGGTAATAATTCCTACCCTTAACGATAACGGGGAAAATATAAAGGAACTTAAAAAGTTAATTTTAAAATATCCTAATATTGATAAAACCGAACTTTTGCCGTTTAAGAAAATTTGTGCTACTAAGTATGATGATTTAAAAATGGATTTTCGTTTTAAAGATATTCCTACCCCTACAAAAGAGCAGATGAAAAAACTAGAAGAGTTGTTGGTTTAAAACAATTTTTGGGCGAAATTCTCGGCAAAAGCATTGAGTTTTTCAAAGTCCATTGCGTTTATATACTCTTTTTCAAGTTCATCGTGAACGGTTTTAGCATCTTTAAGACAATCTACCGCCGCGCCGATCAAGCGCTCGGCGGTTTTTTTATTGAATTTTATGCGCTGGCGGTTTTTGGCGAGTTGTTCGGGGGCAATAAAGCGGCGGGTATTAATTCTTCTTATATCCGAGTCAAATTTAATCAGTTCGCTTTCGCGGATAAAGAAGGTATCGGTTTCGGGGATTATTATGCCGTCAGTAATATGGGGAAGAAAAGGGTTTTTAACCGTTATAATACTGTAGCCGTTTTCTAACGAGTAATCGCGAATGGCGGTTAGAATAGTGTTAGCGGCACTACCGAATTCATCTGTAATAATTACACTTTTTTTAGCACCCGATAACAGAATATCAGCAAAACAGATTATTCCATCAGGGGTAATTCCCGAAAGAAAACAAATTTGCTCTTTGGGTGCATTAGTTTTGGGTTTGGGCGGTATTCTTCGGCGGCAAAGCCGTTTTGCAAAGGCGGTCAAACGCTCTTTTTCGGTGTATAAATCGGCTATTTTAAAGTTATCCACCAAAAACTGACCTGCCGCCTGCAAATAGCGCGAGGCACGCTTGTGGTGAAGTTTGTTTTTATCGGTAAGTGTTATTATTATGTCTTCTTTGCCGTTAAAGCGCTCAGGTTTCCAAAAGCGACCGAAATCAAGAAGTTGTTCGCAAACTGCGGGGTATTTCGGGTCAACGGTGTGGGGAGAGGTGCCGTCCATTATAACCGTTTTTATATCTGTCAAAATTATAGCGTCAAGCGAATTGGGGTCACTGCTGCAGGGGACGGCTACTGCACTTTTTCCAAGTTTTTTCGCGCGGTTTAAAATATATTTCATAAACGAGGATTTGCCTGTACCAGGGCCGCCTTTAATTATGTAAGCCCTCCAACCGCTAGACGCATCATAGCATTTATCAAAATAAGAAACAAAACCCTGACCGGAATTTGCCGCCAAAAAGCATTTAAAATCGTTATTCATAATATAACGCCTCCATTTCAAATAACACTACATATTATTCTTAAAATTTTATTTTGACACTGGCGGACAAATAATATATAATATAAAAAGAGTCGGTCAGGCGGTTGCGGGCAGAAATGTCTGAGGAAAGTCCGAGCCCCACAGGGCAGAATAGCGGCTAACGGCCGCCGAGGGTGACCTTAGGGAAAGTGCAACAGAGATATACCGCCGTACAGCAAAAGTTTATTTTTGAGTATGCGTTAAGCATCGCCTGTGCGGTAAGGGTGGAAAGGCGAGGTAAGAGCTCACCGGTCTTACGGGAACGTCAAGACCCTGTAAACCCTATTCGGAGCAACGCTGACTGTGGCGATACATTTGCCCGATGTGCCACGAAAAGCGGCTTGAACGGTGGGAGCAATCCCCCGTCTAGATAGATAACCGTCCACGACAGAACTCGGCTTACCGACCGACTCGCTAAATAATAAAAAAACCATCCCGAATGCGTTGTTACCTAAAAAACGCATTTTGAGATGGTTTTTGTTTTTATATTTGGTTTAAAGATTTTCTTCGCTTGCGTTCTGGCGTAAAGTTTCGAGTTTTTCGATACATTCGGTGCATACGTTATAACCCTCGTAAACAAGGCTTTCGTTTACAACGCTGCCACAAAAAATACAGGTTGGGTGGTATTTTTTAAGAACTACGCTGTCCCCTTCAAGAAAAATTTCAAAACTGTCAACATCGTTTTCAATGTTTAACTGTTTGCGGATTTCTTTTGGGATTACTACTCTGCCCATTTTGTCTACAGGGCGCACAATTCCCGAATATTGCATAAATTTTACCTCCGTAATATTATAAATCCTTGATTACAGTTTAACATAAAAGAGGCAAAATGTCAATAATTACCAATTTATAGCAGAAAGTCCCGCATTTTCGAGTAACTGATTGGTTTTTGAAAAATGTTTACAGCCCATAAACCCTCTGCTTGCGGAAAGTGGGCTTGGGTGCACTGACAAAAGTTTTTTATGCAACGGATTAGTAATAATTTCGGCTTTTTTCTGAGCGTTAGCGCCCCAAAGCAAAAAGACAACGGGGGTATCTTTACGGTTAAGTTCTGCAATTACGCGGTCGGTAAAGTTTTCCCAACCCATTCCCTTATGGCTATTGGGATTGCCCTCGCGTACAGTAAGCACTGTATTAAGAAGAAGTACTCCTTGTTTTGCCCAGTCGGTAAGTTCGCCGTGGCTTTTAATTGGTACACCTAAATCACTGTTAAGTTCCTTAAAAATATTTTTAAGGGATGGTGGGGGTGTAACCCCTTTTTTCACCGAAAAGCAAAGTCCATGTGCCTGACCGTAGCCGTGATACGGGTCCTGACCGATGATAACAACCTTAGTATCTTTGAAAGAAGTATATTTAAGGGCGTTAAAAATATCGTGCATATCGGGGTAGATTTTTTGGGTAGAGTATTCATTTTTTAAAAATGCGCGCAGTTTTTTGTAATAAGGTTTTTCCCACTCGTCTTTTAAAATTTCGTCCCAATCATTTCCAATATGTACCATTTTTTAACCTCCTTATATATCGAGTTTGCAAATATCTTCAAAAGTTTCGCGTTTTACGGCTATGTAATCCTTGCCGTCCTTTAGCATTACTACTGCAGGTCTTGGAATCCTGTTATAATTAGAAGCCATAGAATAATTATAAGCGCCTGTTGTAAGAACGGCTAAAATATCGTTCCTTGCAGGTTTTGCTATCTTAAAATCTTCACCTATAAGGTCGCCTGATTCACAACATCTGCCTGCAACGGTGGCAGTATAGTTTTTGGGTTCATTTGCACGTGAGGCTACAATTACGGTATATTCTGATTCGTAAAGCGCAAAACGCGGATTATCCGCCATACCGCCGTCGATAGAAACGTAATTTTTATAACCCTTAATTTCTTTTACAGTACCGACCGTATAAAGTGTCATACCCGCATCTGCCACAAAACTGCGACCCGGTTCAAGATGAATTACTGGAACATCTAAGCCTAAAGTTTCACACTGTTTATTTATAGCGAGCGCAACCTCGGCAATTTTTTCGTCATAGTCAATAGTAGGGTCACTTTCAACGTATCTTACTCCAAAACCGCCGCCAAGGTTAAGCATAGTGGCAGTGTATCTTAAGGTATCCTTAATATCCTTAATAAACCCTAGCATAATTTCCGCCGCGGTAACAAATGGCGAACTTTCAAAAATCTGAGAACCGATATGGCAATGAAAACCGCAAAGTTCAATGTTTTTAAGACCTAACAGTTTTTCTACAGCCGCTTTTGCCTGACCCGTTTCTATAGCAATACCAAACTTTGATTCAACCGAACCTGTTGATATTTTTTTGTGGGTATGGGGGTCGATACCGGGGGTTACTCTTAGCAGTGCCTTTTGCACAATACCCTTAGATTCGGCAATTTTATTAAGAGCAAACATTTCTTCCTCGTTATCAATAACGAAGTAGCCAACGCCGTTTTCTATTGCAAAAAGGATATCGGCATCGGTTTTATTGTTGCCGTGGAAATATGCATTTTCCATTGGGAAACCTGCCGATTTCGCGGTATAAATCTCACCGCAGGAAACAACGTCAATATCCGCGCCCTCTTCTGCCATAATTCTGTAAATTTGCTTGGTACTGAATGCCTTACTTGCAAATTCGGGAACAGAATTTTTGGGCAAATATTTCTGCATTGCGTTTTTGTAAATTCTCACACGCTCTCTTATTTTATTTTCATCCATCAAATAAAGCGGTGTTCCGTATTTTTTTGCTAGTTCGGTTGTATCAAATCCTGCAAAAGTAAGGTGTCCTTTTTCGTTAACTGAAACATTGTCACAAATCATATATTAATACCGACTTTTCTCATTTCGTTATAAAGTATTTCTCTGGCAGCATCTTCCATTGGGGTGAGAGGAAGTCTTAAATAATCCTCGCAAAAGCCCATTTTTGCCATTGCCGCTTTTACAGGTATGGGGTTAACCTCGCTGAAAAGGGCGTTGATAAGGTTAAGGTATTTAAGTTGCATTTCGCAAGAACCTTTAACGTCACCCTCGAAGAATTTTTTGCACATAAGGGAAGATTCTTTCGGCAAAAGGTTAGAAAGTACAGAAATACAACCCTTTCCGCCTAAAGACATAATGGGAACAACCTGATCGTCGTTACCTGAATAAATATCGATACTGTCCCCACAAAGAGCGGCGATTTCGGCTATTTGGGAAATGTTTCCGCTAGCCGCTTTAATTGCTGCAATATTGGGGTGTTTAGCAAGTTCTGCAACGGTTTTTGGTGTCATACCAACACCTGTTCTTGAGGGAACATCATAAAGAATAACGGGTACAGTAGATTTATCTGCAATGAGTGTAAATGTTTTGATAAGACCGTTCTGGGTTGCCTTATTGTAATAAGGTGTTACTACTAAAACGGCGTCCACACCGACTTCGCAGGCAAACTCGGTAAGTTCTAAAGCGTAAGCCGTATCGTTAGAACCGGTACCCGCAATAATGGGCACGCGTTTGTTTGCGCGCTCTACAGCAAAACGGATTGCTTCTTTATGTTCTTCATCAGTAAGGGTTGAACCTTCACCCGTAGTACCGCAAATTACAAGACCGTCAATCCCCTCATCAATCTGCCAATCGATAAGTTTGCCGAAAGCCTCGTAATCAATACCGTCGGCAGTGATGGGTGTGATAAGGGCAGTAGCCATACCTTCAAAAACTGTTTTTTTCATTCTTACAACTTCCTTTTTAAAAATATACAATAAAAAATAGCCGATTGCTCGGCTACCAAAAAAAGAAAATGCGAAAATACGCATTAATACACTTTTCTTGATAGCACTCCGCAAAAAAGCGACAGTAAGACGGATATTATTCCGAATTACCAAGCCGAATGTCCGCCGACACTCGCTTTCGGCGACAGTTCCTTTCACTTTTGACTTCTTTCTGCCAAAATTAACATCCAAAAGTTACTGATAACTAATCGCGCCTCTATCTAAAGCCAATATAACACTAAAACTCTATTTTGTCAACCCTGATTTAGAAAAAGGGGCAGTGAGTTTTAAGAAATTATATTTATTTTCGAATCCTTTTTAAAACAGGTTCTAAAACTTTGTTTACACATTCGGTTAAGAATTTATAATTTATTACCGCTATTAATATAAAACTTACAATTTGCACCGCAATCCAGTAATCAGGGGAAATAATCATAATTGCCGCCTGAATAAAAATTATGACGGTATTAGCCGCAATATGCCTGCCAAAAAGGCTGAAAGGAATATATTTTTGCGAATTTTTTGCGCGGATTAAAAAAACCAAAAAATAACTGATAACGGTTGCTATTGCCGCGCCCTGAACTCCAAGCGGAGAGGGTATAAGCAAAAGATTAAGCACAATATTTGTCATAGCGCCTACGAATGCAGTTATAAAGGATATATTACTTTTTTTAGTTACAACATAAACAGTACCCATAAAGGAAGTGAACGCCGTAAACACCATTGAAACCGACAAAAGCGGTATATATTTCCAAGCCGAGTAAAAATCGTCGGTAGTCAGTATTTTCATAGCAGGTTTTGCAAGGGCTATCACTGCAGAGCCTGCTAAAAACATAACCGCTTGGAAAGAACCCCAGACTTTGCCGAAAAATTCCGAGTGTTCGCTTTTGTCACCGTCCGACTCGGCTACAGCGGAAAATTGCCACGCTTGCATAAACACGCTTGAAACGATTGTGAGCAAGGTCGGTAACTTGTAGGAAATTGCATAAATTCCGTTAGCATCACTTCCGATAATGCCGTTTACCATATATCTGTCCGAAACGCTTGTAATCCACCAAAAAACCGTTGTAGGTATCATAGGAATACTGTATTTAAGCATTTCTTTAAGAATTTTGGTTTGAAGTTTTAAGGTAAACTCGCGCCAGAGTTTTTCCTTTATAATTAAAAATAAAGTTGAAATACCGTCCGCCAAAATAACCGAAAGCACATATCCCGTAACACCCATACCGAATACGGCTAAAAAGAGAATATTAAGGGCTATAACGAGAGCGGTATTTATTATACCCTGAATTGCGAAAAGGGCGGTTTTACCGTCGGCGCGTATAAACTGAGAACAAAGTGAATGATAGGACATTGCCATTGTATAAAGCACAATAAGCCAGATAAACCCTTTAAAATCGCCCACTAAAGAAAGCAGAGGAATTATTGCAAAAAACAAAAGTCCCCCCAAAGTTATACTTAAAAAACCGTAGGTGAAAACGCTTTTTTTATCACTTTGTTTATCAAGTGCAAAACGGAAAACACCCTCGGTTATTCCAAGCGAAATTAAGGGAAAGAGCAAATTTGCCGTTTGGGAAATCAAATCGGCGGTGCTGTAATCCGAGGGGGTAAGGTAATCGGTATAAAACCTTACCATTAAAAAAACAAGTATTTTTGAACCAAACGTACCCATACTTATAAGCAGAGTATTTGATAAAAGAGTTTTATATTTATTCATAAAATCACCTTTTTTAACATCTTAAATTATGTTACTATATATTTTGGCAGGTGTCAACCGAAAAAACCGATGATTTTTAAATTAACTATAGACATTTGTTACGGTTTGATATATAATAGATATATTAAAATGATAGTTTTGGGGTTTAGTGCCCTTAAAACCTTGTCGGAGGTAGAAAATGAAAAATTTTAAAAGAATTATTGCTATGGCCTTGGTGCTTTTAATGGTATTATCCTTTGCGGGTTGCCATAAAAAAGGCGAAATTGCCGTAACTGTTGGCGAAGTTGAATTTACATCCGCTTATTATATGTGCGCGCTTGTAAATGCTGATTCTGAGGCTAAATCAAAGGTTTATGAAGAACTTGACGAAGAAGAGCAATCGGCAGAAATTGATTTTTATTCCAAAAAGATTGACGATAAGGATTTTGTTACCTGGGTTGAAGATACTGCCCTTCAGTCACTTAAGGAAATTGCCGCTTATAAAACCCTTTGCAAAGAAAACAAACTTGAACTTGATGATGAAGAAAAAAGCAATGCAGAAATGTATGCATCATACTATTGGTCAAGTTACGGTTATTCGGCATATTTTGAGCCTAACGGCGTAAGCGAGAGTACATACAAAGAATATATGACCGATTCTTATTATGCCGAAACTTATTTTGAGCATCTTTACGGCGAGGGCGGCGAAAAGGCTATTGCCGAAGAAGATGTTAAAAATAAGATGTACGAAAACTTCGTTACCGCTAACATTCTTTCGGGAAATTATACTTCTGAAATGACCGATACCGAGAAAACTGCTCTTAAAACCCAGTTTGACGGTTACGCTGCCGCTTTAAAGGACGGAAGCCGCACATTTAAAGATATCTATAACGAGTATAATGACGTTAAGGAAGAAACTGCTGAGGAAACCACCGAGGAAAGCGAAGACCCCAAACCGATTGACGAATATGCAAGCGTTATAGGCGCTAAGGATACCGGTTACGACGCTGATTATTACGATGCAGTTAAAGCAATGGAAACAGGCGCAGTACAGGTTATTGAACTTGAAGAGGGCGCAGGTTTGGTGCTTGCAGTAAAGCAGGATATCGCAAAAGACCCCTATTATCTTGATACACTTGATATGACAGTTCGCCACCTTATCGCAGACGATGAGTACGAAAAAGTTATTGATGATTATGCTAAAGAACTTAAGGTTGATATCAATAAATACGCTGTAGGTCAGTTCAAGGTTAAAAAGATTGTAGAACCCAGTTATTCATAATATATAAAACAAAAAAGTGTTTCGTTATACGGAACACTTTTTCTTTTAATTACCATTTTCCTGTTTTATTTGGATACCACTTTAATGTATGCAAGCCTTCTCTTAATTTAAAGTTTTCACATATTTCGTTGTTACATTTACAACATTTTTCGGTTTTAATACATATCCCAAAATCGCTATCCACATAATTACTTATTAACATTCGGTACAATATCTCATAATACTCACA
>JAZQHI010000060.1:0-7659 GCA_045540535.1 Acutalibacteraceae bacterium
CAAGGAGTTGGGGAAACATGTTGTCTTCCTAAGACCGCTTGGCCTCCGACTTATTGCTTATTACCGAGGGAGAAGCCAGTATAACGGTAAATAACACAAGCCAAACGGTAAAAAGCGAAAATCTCGTTATATTCAGCCGATACGAAAACCATAGTGTGCGCGTTTTATCAAAAAAATACAAACGTTTTGTTTTACGAATAAATCCTATGGCGAAGAATAACGCCAACCCGATGTATTCCTTGCTCTCTAACAGACCTGAGGGTTTTGAAAATGTTATTAACATAGCAAAATTTCCCGAATTCGAGTCACTTTTTTATAAAATTTTAGAAGAGCACAACTCAAACCACCACTTAAAAGAGGATATGGAACTTCTGCTTATAAATCAGTTGCTTA
Organism: Acutalibacteraceae bacterium; assembly: GCA_045540535.1. Taxonomy (GTDB): domain Bacteria; phylum Bacillota; class Clostridia; order Oscillospirales; family Acutalibacteraceae; genus UBA737. The sequence continues at coordinate 394 of JAZQHI010000060.1, forward strand.
TTATGATTTTCAGAATACTACCCGAAAAAGAAATATATTTTGAAAAGCGAAGTTTCGGTATTGCTTCCACTTTGCAACGAGATTTTGAAACCAACTATAATAAGGATTTTTCGCTAAAAGAATTAGCCAAGCAATATAATATGAGCGCGTCCTCCCTATCCCATCAATTCAAAAAAGTTACAGGTATATCGGTTATGGATTACCTGCTTTCCTGCAGAATAGCGGCGGCAAAAAATATGCTGGCAAAGACCGATAAAAGCATCAGCGAAATAGTAGAAAGTTGCGGTTTTAGTGATAACAGCAACTTTAGCAGAACATTTAAAAAACTTAACAATATGTCCCCAAGCGAATTCAGAACAAAATTCAAAAACTAAAATAGCCTTATAGCAAATCGCTATAAGGCTTTAATATTATTCAAATTCAAATCTAAAAACTCTGAATTCCTTTACTCCGTGAGTTTCCTTTGGGATTAATTCAAGTGTTTTAATCTTCCAATTCACATTGTGCGTTACAAAACGCTGATGCGAATTATCTACATTAATTTCAAATTTTTCTCCGCTACTTGAAGTACCGATTAAACTATACCTTTTTATAAGGGTTTCGGGTAAAAAACCCTCTGTTTTTTCTAACGGATAAAGGCAATGCATGTTGTGGCTTTTTCGGTTTAAATCACTGTCAAACGTGATATAAATTTTTTTAATTTCAGTATCGGTATCGAAATTATATTTTAAACTGTCCCCAGTAACTCCTATCCAACAATGTTCTTCGCCACGGTCAATGCCGTCCCTTACAACATCGTCACTGCAAAAAGCGTTTTTACATATACCTGAAATTTCGCGTTTTTTATTCGGTATAAAGCAGTCATCTGTCATAAGCGTGTTTTGAAGTTTATTAATATCAACATTTCTGATATCGGTTTTGTCGTTCAGCGCTTGCGCTACGGCAGTTCCCAAAGCCTGACCCAAAACCGCGCAAGTAGCCATTACTCTGCTGGAACTAAGTGAGGTATGTGTTACGCTTATGTTCCTGCCTGCGAATACAAGATTTTTAATATTCTTTGAAATCATACATCTAAGCGGCAATCCCCACGGCGACGGCGCAGGATGATAAATCGTAGGATGACCGTCCTTATAATAAAATCCCGCTGGGAAATGGTCATCCATTGTCCAACCCGCGTAGGCTACGGTATCTTCAAAATTCCCGCCTGCTTCAACATCATTCTGAGTAACTATATATTCGCCTACATATCTGCGGCTTTCACGTTTGCCCGGCAAAAAACCTATCCATTCCAAATTCCAGTTTTCTACCCCGTGTTCACCTTTATTCTTCATATGATCCCAAACCCCGTAAGCGATTTTAAGACATTCCTCTCGGCAACGGTCAGTATCGTGAATACAATCCCATTCGCCACCAATTTCTATCCACCAGAAATTGTTTTTAATAATCTTGCCGTCTTTATTTTTTATAAGGTGGTCCTTAAACGGCAAATCAGCATCGGTTTCAAAAGTATACGCCCAATCGGGTTTAATAAATTCGGTTTTTTCCCTTGTTTCCCTTAACTGTATTAAACAACTCATACCCATAGTCTTTTTATCTGCAACTTCGGGCGCAATGTTTTCGTTAAATTCTTTACGTGATTCTCTGCCGTAGCGGTATTCTGCATTTGAAAGCGGTGCTAGAATAGAGTCACCTGAGCAATCGGCAAAATATTTCGCCGTTACTGTATGAAAAGTTTCTGCATTAGATTGCCACGCCGTAACGCTTTTTATTATACCGTTGTCGGTTTCGGCATCAAAAACCGCGCTATTAAGTAAAACCGTTAAATTTTCCTGATAGATAGCCTTACCGTAAAGCACACTGTCCCATACAGCATAACTGCCCTGCCTATTAAGATAAAAATTTTCAAGGGTCAATTCTTCAACAATACCCGTTTCGCGATTATCCTTACCGTGAGCACCGCATATCCACATACGGATTTCGCTTGAAGCGTTTCCGCCAAGCACTGCCCTATCCTGAATTAAAACCACCTTTATTCCATGCCTTGCGGCTGCGATTGCGGTACAAAGTCCCGAAAGTCCGCCCCCTACAACGCATAAATCGGTTTGGTAATTTTTTCTTATCATAATTTGCCACCTACTTCACTTTTAAAATAATATTAACACATTTATGCTGTCTTTTCCTTAATAAAACAAACTAAAACCTTTGAAATTGTGCTCGGATTTTTTTATTAAAAGGTTTCTATAGTTAAAATCACAAAAGATTGTTTGACTTTTTGCGGTTTTGATAATATTATATATATAATCATTAAATTGAGGTGCAAAAAATGAAATCGGTTAGAAACATTTATAAAATAGGATTAGGTCCATCAAGTTCTCATACAATGGGTCCTGCCTTTGCGGCAAAAAGGTTTAAAGAAAAATACCCGACTGCCGATAACATCGAGGTTGTTTTATACGGTTCACTTTCCAAAACAGGCAAAGGTCACGGAACAGACCGCGCCATAACCGAAACGTTAGCACCCATTAAAAATACAATAAAATTTGACCTGACCACCCCTACTGCGTTGCATCCCAATACCATACTTTTTTCAGCCTATAAAAACGGTGAAAAAATTGGTGAAATGACCGTACTCTCGGTAGGGGGCGGCGAAATTAAAATAATTGGCGAAGAGGACGTAACCAAGCAAGATATTTACCCTGAAAAAAGTTTTACAGAAATTGCGAACATTTGCAAAGCCAGAAATATAAGACTTTCGGACTACGTATTCGAGCACGAGGATAGCGATTTTAAACCCTTTTTATTAGAGGTCTGGCGTGTTATGTGCAACGCTATAAACGAAGGGCTTACGAATACAGGTATTCTACCGGGCGGCCTTAATGTTGAGCGAAAAGCGCAACATCTTTTTAACCAACGCCATATTGACGAAAGCCCTCAAACACGTGAAAACCGATTGGTTTGCGCGTATGCTTTTGCCGTTAGCGAGCAAAATGCCGATTGCGGCGTAATAGTAACCGCTCCAACCTGCGGTTCTTGCGGCGTAATGCCCGCAGTACTTAAATATATGCAAGAAAAGAATAACTTTTCGGATAACGATATAATCCGTGCTTTAGCCGTTGGCGGTCTTATTGGCAATATAGTCAGCACAAATGCCTCGGTAAGCGGTGCTGAATGCGGTTGTCAAGCAGAAGTTGGAACCGCCTGTTCTATGGCAGCGGCGGCTTTGGCTGAACTTTTCTTTATGGGAATATACCAGATAGAATATGCCGCAGAAATTTCAATGGAACACCATTTAGGTCTTACTTGCGACCCCGTTTGCGGACTTGTACAAATACCTTGTATAGAACGCAACGCTGTAGCCGCAATGCGCGCTATTAATTCATTAAGCCTTGCAAACTTTTTGTCGGGTAGTAGAAAAATTTCTTTTGATATAATTGTTGAAACTATGTACCAGACGGGTATCGACCTATCCCATTTATATCGTGAAACGTCCGAGGGTGGCCTTGCAAAACTTTACCGAACCGAAAACTGAGGAAATTTTAATGCATTTTAAAGAATTAAACTATAAAAAAATTATTATAATTGCTGTATCTGTTTTAATTGCAGTTCTTATTGCTTTAGGCAGTGCTTTACTTATTATTGAGCATCTTCGCAAAACTGCATCTCAATCCGATTTTTCGGGTAGTATTTCAGATTTCGACTCCCTTTTGGCATTTGGAACTCTTAGCGATACCTACTCCGCACCCGATGAATCGGTTGAAGAATCGGTATATGTTCCGCCTGCCAGCACTATAGAAGTTACATCAAAACCCAAACAAACTGCAGAAAACACCGCCAACCTTAAAGAAAAGGTTGAAGAGGTAAAACAGACCGAGGAAAACACCGTTCAGGTAAAAACAACGGTTGATACAAGCGGTCTTACAAAATCAAGGGTTAAACTCCCCGTAGAATTCTTGGCTCAAAACCCCGAACTGCCTACAGGTTGCGAAATAACCTCACTTACAACGGTACTTAATTACTACGGTTTTGATGTTGATAAAGTTACTATGGCGAACGATTATTTAGAAAAAGCCGAAGCGCCTGCAAACTTTTGGGAAGTTTTTTTAGGTGACCCAACTCAAAAAACGGGATTCGGTTGTTACGCGCAACCCATAACCAACGCCGCCAATAAGTACTTCAAAGCGCAAAATTCTGACTACACCGCTAAAAATATAAGCGGTTGCTCTTTCGAAAATTTGCTTTCGCTGGTAGAAAACGGTTCTCCCGTAGTAATTTGGGGAACAATGGATATGAAAAAACCCTTTACTACATATAAATGGACTGTAGATGGCAAGACTATACAGTGGATTGCGCCAGAGCATTGCCTTGTACTTATAGGTTACGATATTGAGCGCGGTGTTGCAATAGTATCCGACCCACAGCAAGGCATAGGTACTTATAATTTAGATACTGTTAAAGCACGGTTTTTAGCCCTTTATTCACAGTGTGTTATTATTGAAGCACCACCTAAAAGTGAAAATGATTCTTCCAACGTTTCTTCACTAACGTCATCAAACACTTCTTCCGACTTGATTACTTCTTCAAATAACACCTCAAGCAATGTTTCTTCTTCGACTACCAGTTCTTCAAAGGAAAATTCGCAAACAAGCGATAATTCTTCCTCAATAAACACATCATCAACTGAGAGTAATGTTTCCTCTGCCAGCAGCAAACCGAGTGAGAGCAGCAGTTCAAAAGAAGATACTTCGTCAAATGTTAACACTTCTTCAGAAAACAGTTCGGTTAACAGTTCTTCTGACAATTCCACTTCGTCGGATATAGAAAGTTCTTCCAGCCAAAGCAGTACCTCTGACAGTAACTCCTCACTAAATAGCAGTTTAACATCAGATAACTCCTCTAAAACCGATTAAAAACTAAAGTTTATATTAAAAATCCCAAATCAGTAAAATACTGATTTGGGATTTTTGTTATTCACTAAAGAAATCCTTTACTTTGTCCATAAAAGATTTTTGTTTTTTATAGTTCTTGGATTCGCAAACAGCATCAAACTCTTTAAGTTTTTCCTTTTGCGCTTTAGAAAGGTCTTTAGGTACTTCAACCGCAATTTTAACGTATTGGTCACCCTTGCCGCTATAATTAAGACGTTGTATACCCTTGCCCTTTAACTTAAATTCATCCCCTGGTTGAGTCCCCTCATGAATGGGGAATTTAACCTTTCCGTCAAGAGTAGGAACCGTAATTTCCGCTCCCAAAGCCGCCTCGGTAAAAGTAATCGGTATTTCGCAGTAAACGTCATAACCGTCACGCACAAAAATGGGATGCGGTCGTACATTAACGTTAATGCGCAAATCGCCTGCAGGACCACCGTTAACACCGCTGTCACCGCCGCCGCGAAGATTAATTACCTGACCGTCATCAATACCTGCAGGTATTTCAACCGTTTGCTCAACGGTATGTCTTATTCTACCCTTACCTGCGCACTTAGTGCAAGGATTATCAATAATTTTACCGCTACCTCTACAGTTGTCACAAACCTTTTGAGTTTGCATCACGCCGAAAGGCGTTCTCTGCGTAGCAGATACCTGACCGCTACCGTGACAAACAGGACAGGTTTTCGCGCTTGTACCCTTTTTGGCACCGCTACCGCCGCACTCATCACAATTTTCAATTTTGGTAACCTTAACCGTCTTTTTGCAGCCTTTTGCCGCTTCTTCAAAAGAAAGATTAACCGTTGCCGCAGTATCATTGCCGCGTCTTGGGGCGTTAGGGTTACTGCGTCTGCCGCCGCCAAATCCGCCACCAAAGCCACCGCCGAAAAATGAATTAAAAATATCGCCAATGTCGCCGAAATCACCCGTAAATCCGCCACCGCCGTATCCGCCTGCGCCAAAATTAGGGTCAACACCTGCGTGACCGAACTGGTCGTAACGGGCACGTTTTTCTTTGTCGGATAATACTTCGTAAGCCTCGTTAACCTCTTTAAAACTCTTTTCTGCTGCAGCATCCCCGGGATTTAAATCGGGGTGGTATTTTTTTGCCGCTTTTCTGTATGCTTTTTTTAATTCATCATCAGATACAGATTTATCTACACCTAAGACTTCGTAATAATCTCTTTTATCTTCTGCCACAAGTAATTCTCCTAAGATACATTATGTAGGGACAGACCTCTGGACTGTCCGTTAATTTGTGATTTTATCACGGACCGTCGAGTACGCCGGTCCCTACAACCAATTATTTATTGTCGTCAACGTCAGTATAGTCGGCTTCGTAAACATTGGGGTCAGCGTTGCCGCCTGCATTATCGGCACCAGTAGCACCTTGAGCGCCCTCGGGATTTGCAGCCTTATAAATCTTCTCGCTAACTGCGAAAAGTTCCTTTTGCAAATCTTCCTGACGAGCCTTAATTGCTTCAATATCCTCGCCTTTCAAAGCCTCTTTAAGTGCTTCTTTAGCAGATTCAATCTTAGCCTTTTCATCCTCTGTTACCTTATCACCAAACTCGCCGATTGTCTTTTCGGTCTGGTAAATCATCTGGTCAGCATTATTGCGGATATCCACTGCCTCGCGGCGCTTTTTATCCTCTGCTGCGTATTCTTCTGCCTCTTTAACAGCCTTATCAATATCGTCTTTAGACATATTGGTGTTAGAAGTAATAGTAATATTGTTTTCTTTACCTGTTCCAAGGTCCTTAGCCGATACATGAACAATACCGTTGGCGTCTATATCAAAAGTAACCTCAATCTGCGGAACACCTCTGGGTGCAGAAGCAATACCGTCAAGATGGAACACACCAAGGGTCTTATTGTCCTTAGCAAATTCGCGCTCACCCTGTAAAACGTGTACTTCAACCGAAGTCTGACCGTCAGCAGCGGTAGAGAAAATCTGACTCTTTTTGGTAGGAATTGTGGTGTTGCGTTCAATTACCTTTGTAGAAACGCCGCCCATTGTTTCGATACCTAAAGAAAGAGGTGTAACGTCTAAGAGTAAAAGTCCCTTAACGTCGCCGCCTAAAACACCTGCTTGGAGGCAAGCGCCCAAAGCTACGCACTCGTCGGGGTTGATACCCTTAAAAGGCTCGCTGCCGATAAATGCCTTAACAGCCTCTTGAACAGCGGGGATTCTTGAAGAACCGCCGACCATAAGCACCTTGTTAATATCGCTCTTATTAAGACCTGAGTCAGCAAGCGCCTGACGAACGGGCACCATTGTAGCCTCTACAAGGTCTGCTGTAAGCTCATTAAACTTAGCGCGGGTAAGGGTTGTTTCAAA
>JAZQHI010000061.1:0-3366 GCA_045540535.1 Acutalibacteraceae bacterium
AATGGCTTGTTTGTGGGGATTTCGATAACATCAAGTCTGTAAATCTGTTGGAATTCCTCTTCCTCGGTCATAGCGGTACCTGTCATACCCGAAAGCTTGTTATAAAGACGGAAGAAGTTCTGGAAGGTGATGGTAGCTAAAGTTTTGGATTCTCTTGCAACCTTTACCCCTTCTTTTGCTTCAATAGCCTGATGTAAGCCCTCGTTATAACGTCTGCCGTACATAAGGCGGCCTGTAAATTCATCAACAATTATAACTTCGCCGTCTTTTACAACATAATCAACATCACGCTTCATAATACCGTAAGCACGGATTGCTTGATTAACGTGGTGGGCAATAGCGATATTCTCTGTATCATTAAGATTTTCTATATCGAAATAGGCTTCGGCTTTTGCAACACCGTCAGGTGTGAGAGTAGCGGTATGTGCCTTTTCGTCTACAACATAATCGCCGTCGTAATTCGTGTCATCATCGCTTGCCTTATCGTCCATTTCTTTAACCTTTACCATTTTAAGCGAGCGAGCAAAATTATTTGCTCTAAGGTAGAGGTCGGTTGATTTATCGCTCTGACCTGAAATAATAAGCGGTGTTCGGGCCTCGTCTATAAGAATAGAGTCAACCTCGTCCACAATCGCGAAATTGTGCTCACGCTGAACCTTTTTTTCTTTATAAATTACCATATTATCGCGAAGATAATCGAATCCTAATTCGTTGTTGGTGCAATAGGTTATGTCCGAATTATAGGCTTCACGTTTTTCATCGTGATTCATACCGTGAATGATAAGACCAACGCTAAGTCCCATAAAACGATAAAGTTTACCCATCCACTCAGAGTCACGCTTTGCAAGATAATCGTTAACGGTTACAATGTGCACGCCTTTTCCCGAAAGGGCATTAAGGTAGGCGGGAAGAGTAGCAACCAAAGTTTTACCTTCACCGGTTTTCATTTCGGCAATACGACCTTGGTGCAGTATAATACCGCCTATAATCTGAACAGGGAAGTGCTTCATACCAAGTACACGCCAACCTGCTTCGCGGCAAGCGGCAAAAGCCTCTGGTAAAATATCGTCAAGTGTTTCACCGTTTTGAAGTCGCTCTTTAAACTCATCAGTCTTGTGGCGGAGTTCTGCGTCGCTCAAAGCGGAATATTCTTCTTCAAGGTCTAAAACCCTTTGCTGCAAGGGCATTATTCTTTTTAATTCTTTTTTACTGTAATCTCCAAAGAGGGTTTTTAACAAACTCATAAATATACCTCACAAATATATATACAAATTATTATAATGATTGTAGTTTGCAGAAACGCTTAAAAAGCGCTTCTACAAGCCACTTTTAAAAGTGGCTTCAGCAAAATTAAATTGCTAAAATTAATTTTTCACAACACCCATTATAACATAAAAATATTAATAAATATAGTGTTATTTTAAATATAAAAAACTGCCTTTTTTATAAATTCCATCAGTATAGGTCAAATTACCGTCACGGTCAATAAAAACGGCTTCTGTAGAGGGTGTTTTTGTGATAATTTCTTCGCCTTTTTGTTTGCCCAGCAACATACAAACGGTTGAAAGTGCATCGCAGTCCATAGAACTGTTACCGATTATTGTTACCGATGCTAAATCGCTTTCAACGCCGTAACCTGTATCGGTATCAAGTATATGGTGATAAATTTTACCGTTTTCTTTAATATATCGCTCGTATATACCGGATGTCACTACTGATTTATTTCTAAGGCGAAGAGTAGCGGCAATTTCCTCAGAAAAAGGCTTTTTAATGCCAATGTTATATTCTTTTCCAAAAACAATTATGTTGCCGCCAAGGTTTATAATGCCGTTTTTAACATTTTTCTCTTTAAAAAACTCAAGAACTTTATCTGCAATATATCCCTTTGCAATCGAGCCTAAATCAATTTTTTTACCGTTAAGGTTAATTGAGTTGCCATTTATTTCAATAGCCTCATAGTCAACATTTTTAAGCGCCTCGGCAATTTCGTCCTTATTAGGTATTGTTTTATTTTCAAAGTCCCAAAGGGAACTAAGCGGCAGTATCGTTATATCAAACTTTCCGTCCGACAGTTTTGAATAATAAAGCGAACGTTCAATAATTTTAAGGGTTTCGCTGTCGGTTTCGGTAAATCCTAGAGAGCGGTTAAGAATTGATATTTCGCTGTCTTCCAGCGTGCGACTTAATTTCTTTTCGTAATTCTGGCACACGCCAAAAGCACCGTCAAGCACCTCGTCGCTGGTATCAGCAGTGAGGGTGGCTACGGTGTTAAGTAAAAAACGCGTTTGCGAGTTAGCGCTATTGTTTTGGCAGCCGCAAAGGCATAATACCAAAAATAAAATATAAACCGATGCTATTTTTTTCATATTTATAGTATACCACACTTTTAATTTTTGTAAAGATATGTTAAAATATAAAAAATGTTTTCTCAAAAGAGGTGTTGAAAATGAAAAAAGGCGATGTAATATTAATGTTAGCCGTATGCGCAGTAGCAGGAGTAATGGCAGTTTTCTTTATTTTCAACAAAAGCGAAAACAAAACGGTTAAGGTAACCAAAAATAACACCGTTGTTTTTGAGGGCGAATTAATTAAGGACAATATTATAGAACTTGAAACCAATACTATTGTAATAGAAAAGGGCAGGGTAAATGTTAAAAATGCAACCTGTAAAAACCAGATTTGTGTAAAGCATAAACCTATCTCTGAAAAGGGCGAGGTTATAGCCTGTTTGCCGAATAAGGTTATAGTAGAAATAAAATAAAAGTTTTTAGCAAAATCACAAAAAAGTACTTGATTTTTACTGTATAATAAAGTATAATATTTTAGTCATATTTGGAGAGGTGGCTGAGCTGGTCTAAGGCGCACGATTGGAAATCGTGTAACGGCTAATACCCGTTCAGGGGTTCGAATCCCCTCCTCTCCGCCAAAATCGACAAATCTCGTCAGGGGTTTGTCGATTTTACTTTTTCACTATTAACTCTTCACTTTTCACTACTGTCGATTTTGGCAAGTAAGAAGTAATAGTGAATAGTGAAGAAGTGAAAGTTGTATAGTAAAAAAGGACTGTTCAAAGAGTGAAAATATGGTAAAATATTTTCAGGAGAGTGAACGGCATGAAAAAGAAAGTGAATTACACAAGGGAGTTTAAAGTTCAAGCCTGCGAATTCTTATTGCGTCTATAAACACTGCAAAGGAAAATGCTAAATAATAAAAGATACAATATTCATTTAATATATTTTCTGCAAAATATAACACCCCGTCTTTCAGGCGGGGTGTTTATTCTTAGTAAGTCAATTCAGAACTTTAATTTATTGTTCTTCGTTTTTATCTTTTTCGGTGATTTTATTACTGTTTTCCTTAGTAAAG
>JAZQHI010000062.1:0-21674 GCA_045540535.1 Acutalibacteraceae bacterium
TTCTCCGTCATTTCTTGAGTAATCTCTGTAGAGCATTGAAGATACCGCATCCACACGTAATCCGTCAATATGATATTCCTCTGCCCAGAAATACGCCGACGAAGTAAGGAACGAAATTACTTCACCTTTTGCGAAATCAAAAACCATTGTTCCCCAGTCTTTATGTTCACCCTCACGCCAGTCAGCATATTCATAACACGGTGTTCCGTCAAACATTCTCAGTCCATGTTCATCACGCGGAAAATGAGCCGGTACCCAGTCCATTATTACGGAAATTCCGGCTTTATGACATTCGTTTATGAAATTTTTAAGCTGCTGTGGAGTACCGTAACGTGAAGTTGCTGCAAAGTAGCCCGTTACCTGATAACCCCATGAACCCTCAAACGGATACTCGGTTACAGGCATAAGTTCAATATGGGTATAGTGCATTTTTTTAAGGTATTCGGCGAGTTCTTCGGCTAAGGTTATATAGGAAAAAGGTGAACCGTCAGAATAACGGCGCCATGAACCTAAGTGAACCTCATAAATATTAACGGGGGATTCGTATATATTTTTTGTGGCTTTAAGTTTAATCCAATCACTGTCCGACCAACAAAAACCGTCATCCCCGTAGACTTTGGAAGCGTTTGAGGGAGCAGTTTCAAAGTGGCGGGCATAAGGGTCAGACTTTAAAACGGTAGTGCCGTTACATCCCGTTACCGCATATTTATAAACAGAAAAATTTTTAATTCCTTTAATTTTGAGTTCCCAACATCCGTAACGGATTTTTTGCATAACATCCTTTGAAACATCCCAACCGTTAAAATCACCAACGACCGAAACTTTTTGGGCATTGGGCGCCCAGACTCTGAAAGTGGTATAGTCCCCATTAAAAAATGAGCCGAAAAGTTCGTAAGCGTTAGAAATTACATTGGAATTGAAACTTTCCAAAAGGTTTAGCATAATTACTCCTTTTACACTAGGGTAGAGTGAATAATGTAGGTTTGACTTATTCACTCACCCTATGGTTAAATTTATTATATCAGTTATTTTGGCATATTTCAAGTGATTTTTGTCAAAAATAAGTTATAAAAATAAAAGTTATTGGCTATAATTTGTAGAAAATAGACAAATTTTGTGCTTTTTGGGCTTACCGAATAATGAATTTTGGTTTTGCAAAATGTTGCGAAAGAAAAATCGTGCAAATTAGTCAGTGTTGTGTTTTGCAAACTTTGGTTGCAAAAAATAATAAAATACGGTAAAATTAAGGCAGAATTTTGAAAAATTTAAAAAATTCGCAACTAAAGGTTGCTGAAACTTCAAAGTAAGGTTGCTTGAAAAAAATATACACTACAGGTATTCTTTATATTGTGACGGGAATATTATTGTAGGAGGAATATATGTATTTTATTCCTTCTACGGAAAGGTGGTAAAATTTTTTATGACTATTGGTGAAAAGATAACCAGACTCAGAAGTGGGCTTAATATTTCCCAGGAACAACTCGCGGAGAAACTTTCGGTTTCAAGGCAATCGGTTTCTAAATGGGAGATGGGTCAGGCCTTGCCTCAGATTGACAAGGTTTTGCAGTTATGCGAACTCTTTAATGTATCAACAGATGAACTTCTTTACGATAAAATTGTTATACGCAATAACGATATTAACGATGCACCGAAAAACAGATACTTTGGAACAGACGGTTTCAGGGGAGAGGCTAATTTGGACCTTACCTCTATGCATGCGTATAAGGTGGGAAGATTTTTAGGTTGGTATTATTCTTCCTCACTTTCGGGATGCCAGAAAAACGGTTACAGACCCCGTATACTTATAGGAAAAGATACACGCCGTTCGAGTTATATGTTAGAATACTCCATTGTTGCAGGTATTACGGCTTCGGGTGCGGATGCATATATGCTTCACGTAACTACAACGCCGAGTGTTTCCTATGTAACAAGGCAGGATGACTTTGATTGCGGAATAATGATTACGGCTTCGCATAATCCTTTTTATGATAACGGAATTAAGGTTATAAACCGACACGGTGAAAAACTTGATGACAGTACAACAGCACTTATAGAGGCTTACATTGACGGCGACCTTAAAAAGTTAGGTATTGCAGGCAGTGATTTGCCATTGGCAAGACGAGAGCGTATAGGCTGCATAGTTGACTATGTTGCAGGAAGAAACCGCTATGTAGGATATCTGATATCGGTAGCGGCACATTCTTACAAAGAACTTAAAATCGGTCTTGACTGTGCAAACGGTGCATCCTGGATGATAGCGAAAAACGTTTTTGATGCTTTAGGCGCACAGACCTTTGTTATAGGTAACGAGCCTGATGGTCTTAATGTTAACAACGGTTGTGGTTCAACACATATAGAAAATCTTTGCAAGTTGGTAAAAGAGCAACATCTTGATGTTGGTTTTGCTTTTGACGGTGACGCCGACAGATGTATAGCGGTTGATGAAAAGGGCAATGTTGTTGATGGTGACGGTATGCTTTATATACTCGCAACCCGTCTTAAATCACGTGATATGCTTGACCATAATACAATCGCCGCTACTGTTATGTCCAACAGCGGACTTTTTGCTTCTTTAAAAGAGGCAGGTATTGAGTGCGTGCAAACGGCGGTAGGTGACCGTTTTGTTTATGAATGTATGCAGGAAAAGGGTTACCGTTTAGGCGGCGAGCAATCGGGTCATATAATTCTTAAAAAGTATGCTACAACGGGTGACGGATTGCTGACTGCCATAATGATAGCCGAAGAAATGCGCGACAGAAAGTCACCGCTTTCCAAACTTGCAGAGCCTGTAAAACTTTATCCGCAATTAGTTAAAAACCTACGTGTTAAGGATAAGGCGGCAGTTATGATGGATAATGATGTTTTATCAGAACTTAAAGCGGTTGATAAACTTATAGGCGGCAAGGGCAGAGCATTACTTCGTCAAAGCGGTACAGAGCCTGTTATCAGAATTATGATAGAAAGTGAAAGTAACGAACTTTGCGAAGAATATTCCGAAAGAATAGCCGAAGTTATAAAAAATAACGGCCACATTGCTGAATAATGGTTATAATTAGTCGAAACAACGCTGTTTCGACAAACTACAAACATTATAAAAATTCCCCCAAAGACGCACAGTCTTTGGGGGTTTGCTTATTCCATAGTATAAATAAAATTCAAATTATCAAACTTTTTATCTTTAGGGCTATAATACATAGCGGTATAATTCTGGAAAGCAGGCTCTTCGGGGAAAAGTTCTGTTAAATCCGCAAATGAATCCTTTGGAAAGACGGCAGGCAAAGTATCACTTTTTTGAGCCTGCACTACCTGAAATCCCAGTTTTTTATAAAACTCAATTAAACCGTCGTTTGCAGGGCGTAAAAATAAAAGTTCACCGTTTGCCTTTACGTTTTCAATAAGTTTTGACATATAGCCTTTCCCGCGTTGGCTTTTAAGGGTTGCGGCGGCATAAATATAATTAATATTTAAAGTATCGGTAGCACTTTTTAATTCGCAGGGAAGTAAAAACAGCATTGAAACTATTTCCCCGTTCTGCTTTAAAAATTTGCAGTATTTAAAGCATTTATCAAAAAGCGCGGTTCTGAACTCGGAATCTTCGGTTCCGAATGCCTCGGTATAAAGTTTTAAGCAGTTGTTTTTATAGTCCATAAAATTACCTTGCAATATACTTTTTAAGCAGAATTTCGGGGTAGTAGGAAAGTTTTGCTTTGCGAAGCCCCTCAATACCCATATCGTCTTCACGGTTTATATACTTATAGTCGCCCAATTCGTTTTTAGCAAATTCGCGGTTAATTACGGCATAACTTTCCCCGAATTCCAAAAGCGCTTTTTCAATATGAATATTATAAACCTCGTCATTAATAGGCGAACCGAGTGCAAAAGCAACAACCTTGTCCTCTACCAGAATAGCGCCGCCTTTAACATTAAGGGCATCCATATTGCTGAGTATAATTTCAAGGCCGTCCTCTTCGTAACTGATAATGCGGTCGGGGTTCTCGGCGCGTTCTTCATACCAATTTTTAGCACAAATTTTAATTTTTTCGGTATTCTCTTGGGTTATAGGTTCGTAACGCCAATCATATTTTTTTGAAAAAGCATTAATATGATTGCGTTTTGCATGATATTTTTTGCCCTTTAGTTCGGCTAAATTTTCGCTTAAATATATATAGTCGGTGCCGTCACCTAGTTCGGTTATGGTAAAATCGTTTCCGAATTTGGCTTTAAATTCTTCGAAAGCGGGACCGTCCGACAAAAAGAAGGTAGGTTTTTGCCCGTTACAGTACTGAAAAATTTTTTCTACCCCTTTTTCAAGGTCATCACAAAAAGGAAGATAAAAATAAGGTTTTTCAGTGGCTGATTTTATAAAAACGGCGCCATCTTCAAAGGCAATCATATTATTATAAGCGGTTTGCCAAATTAAAAGATTAACAAAGGAATTTTCGCAAGAAAATTCCTTTGTTAAATTGGCATACTGATAATAATTGTTTATATCGTTAATACTTAAATTTTTAAATTCCAGCATAAATTTTATTCTGCAGCAGATGCATTTTCTCCGTTTTCGGATGTGGTTTGATTTTCGCCGTTAGCGGCTTCCTGTTCGGCTTTTGCTGCCTCTTCGGCGGCTTTTTCAGCGGCGAGAACCTCGTCGGGAGTGCCCAAAACGGTACCGCTGTGCGAGGTGCAAACGCCTGGGACATTACTCTTTTTATACCAACCGATAGCGCGTGAGGGACAAGCATCGGTTGCGATTTTACCCGTAGAAGTACAGTAGAACTTATCTACAGCGTAACTGCTGTTGGAAAATTCCTTAGGTTCAAGTCCCGAATGTATTTTTGACATAACGTTACCCCACATTTTAAGGGCAATACCGCTATGCTTACTGGCAATTGGTTGCATAACTTCGTAACCGCACCAGCAGGATGCGATATAGTAAGGAGTTCCGCCTACAAACCAAAGGTCATTCTGGTCATTAGAAGTACCTGTTTTTGCATAAATCTTCATATTAGGAATATATGAAGCGGCGGCTTTACCCGTACCATTAGAACCGTAAACTACGGTTCTAAGCAGGTGGTTCATAATGGTTGCAGTATCTTCACTTATAGCCATACTTGGTTTTGTATTTCGTGAAAGAACGGTTTTACCCTTTTGGTCGGTGACCTTGGTATAAAAACTTGGCTCATAATATAAACCACCGTTACCGAATACCGAGAACGCCGAGGCAGACTGAAGCGTTGTAAGACCGCCGTTTGTACCGCCCATTCCTAAAGGTGAAAGGTTTATATCCTCTTCATTAAGGGTTTTAACACCGAGTTTTTGGGTGAGAAAATCGTAACAGGTCTGGGGTGTTAACTTATTGACGAGATAAACGGGTATGGTATTTACCGAACGTTCCAAAGCGTACTGCACGGTAATATTACCCCAATAGGATTTATACCAGTTAACAGGTGACCATTTACCGTAATTAGTCTTAGTATCGTTAACAATGCTTGAATAGGTGATTAAATCTTGCTCTATTGCAGGGGCGTAAGCCGCAATAGGTTTCATAGTTGAACCAGGTTGGCGAACAGCGTCGGTAGCGTTGTTAAAGCCACGGTTTACGGTTTTTTCACCTATACCGCCTACAACCGCTTTGATATTACCCTCGTAATCCATAACGGTAATACCGCCTGTCATTGCCTTACCGTCCTTACCGATTACGGCGTAGGTGGCAGTATCGGCAAAAACTTCCTCTGCGGCGGCTTGAATTTTAGGGTCAACGGTAGCGTAAATATTGTATCCGCCGTTGTAGAAAAGTTTGCTTGCGTGTTTGGGGTCATAACCGTACTTTTCTGCAAGGTCGGCAACAACCTGATCTATAAGAGCATCAACAAAGTAGGAATTAATTTCACTCTGGTTAAGAACGCGTTCTTCGGCAACAATGTTAAGTTCGGTTGCTATTGCGGTGTCATACTCTTCCTTAGTGATATAACCTTGGTCAAACATTTCGTAAAGAACGTCATTGCGGCGGTCTTTATTTTCTTCGGGATTATCGTCAGGCGAATAGTAACTGGGGCTCTTTGTAATAGCCGCTATTGCCGCACATTCTACAATAGTAAGGTCATTGGCTGATTTGCCGAAATAATAGTTTGAGGCAACCTCAACCCCGTAGGTACCGTGACCTAAAGGTATAGTGTTAAGATAACATTCAAGGATAATATCTTTTGAATACTTGCCCTCTAAATAACGGGCGCGCATAATTTCCCTTACCTTACGGCTTGCCTTTTGAGAGCGGTCATCAGTAAGGTTTTTAACCAACTGCTGTGTTATTGTAGAACCACCGAATTTGTCCGAAAAATGAAGGAATTCGTTTGCGAATGCGCCTAAAGTACGTTTCCAATCGACACCGTCATGGTCGAAAAAGCGCTTATCTTCAATAGCAACAAATGCATTGGCGAGCATCTGGGGAATACCGTTATAATCGTCGGGCAGTTCAACGTTATTCGGATTAAGGTAATCCACCCAGATACGATTATACTCACCGTGAAGACGGCGGTATTCCTGATAATTACCGTCACCCGAATCAACATAAATAGTAGTTGTATAATCGAGCGAGTTTTCGAGGTCTTCTTCCATAGTACCGTCTACCATAGTAAATGCGTAGAACATAAAGCAACCTACTACCAAACTTACAGTAATAAGTCCTACTAAGAATAAAGAAAGCAAAACTTTAAGAAAACGCTGTTTGCCGCGTTTTCTTCTTTTTTTGGCTGATTTTGCCTTTTGTTCCTCTACAGCGGCTTTGGTTGAAAAACTGTTAAGGTCAAAACTGCTTTCGCCGTTATCAACTATGTTATTAGAATTGTCATAACTGAAAAGATCATTATTATCAAAATTATTCTTGTTATTCTGATCCATTAAGTAACACCTCCGTGCATACATTGTTAATATTAACATAATTATCCTAAAAAATCAACTTTTCGCCCTAAAAAGCCGCATTGTTTACAAAATTGTAAATTTTTAAAAATTTCAAAAAAGTCGGTGAATGGCGGCGGAAAATAGTATAGCATAGCACTCGCCGGGAGGAAATGCTATGAAAGAGAATGACAAGTTACTTTATAAAACACTCAAAACACTGCTTAATGAAAAGTTGTCCGAAACTGAGGTAAATGCACTTAAGGAAGAAGGGTTCGAGGTTAAAAACGCTACCCGAAAAACAGCGGTTATGGTGGCGCTTTACAAAAAAGCAGCGTCGGGGGATCTTTCGGCTATAAAGGAACTGCGTTCGATTGTTAGCGAAAAAATTGAGGATAAGCCTATCGGGGCTAAGGCGGTGATGATTGTTGACGACATCAGAGATTAAGATGTCGCAAATAGTGGGCGGTGGATACGACGAATTCTGGAACTGCAATAAAAGGTACAGAGTACTAAAGGGCGGCAAAGGCTCAAAAAAATCGGCAACAACGGCTCTTAATTTTATTTACAGGCTTATGCGCGAAGAAAATACAAATCTTTTGGTAGTAAGACAGGTTATGAACACACACAGGGATTCTACCTTTGCGCAACTTAAATGGGCTCAGGAAAGACTAAGGGTTTCGCATCTGTGGAATAATACGGTTTCACCTTTGGAAATGACATACAAACCAACAGGCCAGAAAATAATTTTTCGTGGCTTTGATGACGTTTTAAAGCTTGCATCCACAACAGTTTCTAAAGGGTATCTTAATTATGTATGGATAGAAGAAGCCTTTGAAATAGGGGACGAAGCCGATTTTGATTTACTCGACCTTTCGGTGCCGCGCGGTAAATTGCCGCCTCCGCTTTACAAACAAACCACCATAACTTTTAATCCTTGGAGTGACGGTCATTGGCTTAAAAAACGCTTTTTTGACTCAACTCCCGATAACGCGGCGGTTTTTTCAACCAATTACCTTGTTAACGAATTTTTAGACGAAACCGACCGTACGGTTTTTGAAAAAATGAAAATTAACAATCCGCGCAAATATGATGTTGCGGGACTCGGTAATTGGGGTATTTCGGAAGGTCTTGTATTTGAAAACTGGCATATTGGCGAAAAAGAAATACCGCCGCAAGACGAATATAAATGGAAAAGTTTTTTCGGTTTGGATTATGGTTATACCAATGACCCTACTGCCTTTGTGGCTTTTAAGGCAAACCCTATAGACAAAGAAATTTACATTTATGCGGAATTTTATGAAAAACGGTTGCTTAATTCAGATATTGCAAACCGAATTAAGTCGATGGGATTTAGCAAAGAACGCATAAGGGCAGATTGTGCAGAGCCTAAGTCTAACGACGATTTGAGGCGTTTGGGTATTGGCAGGATTATGCCGTCGGTTAAAGGCAGGGACAGTATTTTAAACGGAATTGCAAAGATAAACGAATATAAAATTACTGTATCAGCCAAATGCCCTAATATGATAAGGGAGTTATCAACCTATATCTATGACGAGCGGCGCAATGACCGAGGGCAGAAAATGCCTAAAGACACCGAAAACCATTTATGCGATGCATTGAGATACGCTTTTGAGGATGTTAAATTTTTTCGCCCCGACAAAGAAAAAAGAGAGCGCCCTCAAGGCAGTAATATTTCGGGTAAGGATTTAAACGGAGGTTGGGATGTATGACAGTTATTTTAATACTGCTATCTATCATTTTCTTCTTAATCGGTTTTTTATTTGGGGCTTTAAGAAAGCCTTATAAAAAGGGATTTCCAACTAAAAAATCACCTCGAATTAAAAGCCTTGTTGAAGAGGAATACCGAAATTTTTTGGAATATGACGGCAGTGAGCAGATGTGAAAGATTATTTTCAGGAGAAGTTTATGACAGAAGACAAAAACAAAACCGCAAATGAAAATGCGGATAAAACACCAGCCACTCAAACTTTTCCGATTGAAATTAACGGAGAAGTTATGGATTTAAGTGCCGAAAGGGTTACTGAACTTTTAGAAAAGGGACTTAAATTTGAAATTATTGAAAAGGATTACGAAACCTTAAAAAACTTAGCCGCTATCGACAGCAAAAGCGTTGCGGAATATTTGGATAATCTTCAGAACGCAAGGCTTGAAACAAGAAAAAATGAACTTTTGGAAAAGTGCGGCGGGGACGTGGAATTAACCAAGCATTTTCTGGCTTTGGAGCAGGCAGTAAAAAAGGAAACCGAAAACGACCTTAATGAAATTAAGGAGTTTTTTCCGAATATCAATTCGTTAGAGCAGTTGCCTAAAAGTGTGCGAGAAAACAGTAGTATTAAGGGAACTAAACTGCTTGACGAATACCTCAGATATTTGCTTGCTGAAAAGAAAAAGCAGAAAGAGGCAGAGGACGGAATTAAAAACGCCGATAAAAAGAGTATGGGGTCGCTGATTAACAAAAGCGGCGCTGTTTCTCCCGAAGCGGCAGAATTTTTAAAGGGATTATGGAAATAAGAAAGGAAGAAATATATGTCAATTAATTCTTTAGAAAACGTAACTAAATATTCAAGTGAACTTGATAAAATGTTTGAACAGAAAAGTGCTGTAGGCTTTTTTGCCGACAATGCGCTTGCTACTAAATTTGTAGGTGCGAAAACGGTTATTATACCCGACATTGAATTTGAGGGTCTTGCGGATTATGACCGCGAAGCAGGTTTTGCAAGAGGCGCAATCACCGTTGCAAATACCTCTTACACAATGAAAATGGACCGTGCCCGTTCTTTGCAGATTGACCGCGAGGATATGGATGAAACAGGCATTGCCAACCTTGCAGGCAAAATTTTAGGCGAATATGTTCGCACTAAGGTTGTTCCCGAGTGTGACGCGTATGTGCTTTCAAAACTTTCGGGTCTTGCTATTTCAAGAGCCAATGTATTAGAGGGTGACGCTGAAAAACCTTTTGAAACCCTCATTAAACTTATAAACGAGGTTCAGGCGGTTGTAGGTTATGACGAGGAACTTGTGGCTTTTGTGGACAGTTATATGTTTGCAGCGCTTCAGAATTCCCCCGAAATTGCAAAAATGATTACTGTAAGCGATTTCAAACAGGGTGAAGTTAACCTTAAAGTTAAGTCAATTAACGGTGTGGCGCTTATCCCCGTTGTTTCTGAACGTATGAAAACTGCTTACGATTTCGGTACAGATGCAGGTTTCAAACCTGCAGATAACACAAGCGAAACATATATGCTTGTTTGCCCGAAATCCGGCGCACATCTTGTTAAAAAGACCGAAAATATGCGTATTTTCACCCCTGAGCAGAATATTGATGCAGATGCATATAAGTTCGACTACCGCATTTATTACGACGTATTTGTAAAGAAAAGCGGACTTGATGCTATCTGGGCTTGGGTATCACCTAAAATTTCTGTAACAGATGTATCCGAAGATATTGAAACCGCTGAGGGTGCTATTGACGAAACAATTTCTGTTACTGCTAACAGTACAGGCGCACTTACTTATCAGTGGTACACCTGTGCCGATAAATCAAAGCACGGTGCTGCAAAGATAGCAGGTGCTACAGATTACAGTTTTGCTATTCCTACCGATCTTACTGCAGGTACATATTATTACTTTGCGAGAATTACGGTTGACGGCAAGGCCAGCACCGACAGTGAAGTTATAACTGTAACTGTTGCCTGAAAAATTTAAAAACTAAAAAAGGAGCCCGCCCTAAACGGCGGGTTTTCCCGAATAAAAGGAGGTTTAACGGTGACAAATAAACCAATAGAAATTTTTGAAGAATACCGTGTGGGAAGCAATTTCAAAGCGGGTATTGGCAATAAAGGTCTTTAGGAACAAGGGAAAATTAACGAGCGGTTTTTTATAGGTGACCAATGGTACGGGGCAAAGTGTGGTAATGACAGACCGCTTGTAAGGCACAATATTATTAAGCGAATTGGTAATTATAAAATGTCACAGATATTGGGAAACCCGATTAACATAAACTTTTCGGCTGAAGGTGTTCCTACTACTTATGAGGATGCTACAGAGCGCGTAAATGAAATTAACCGCGCGATGACCCTTTTTAAGAACTATTATAATACCACTGCCGAAAGGATAAAACTTGCAGACCTTAACGAAAGGGTTTTGAGGAATTCTTATATTTGCGGCACTTCGGTGCTTTATACTTATTGGGATTCATCTGTAAGAACCGGTCTTTTTGCTGATAACGAATGTAAAACAAGTCTTAAAGGCGATATTTGTTGCGAAGTGCTTGATATTAACGATATTGTTTTCGGCGACCCTTACACCGAGGATTTACAGAACCAACCTTATGTTATTATTTCGGGCAAAAGGGATACCGAGGCGGTTTTAAGAGAGGCAAGACTTAACGGTGCGGATATAACTGCGCTTACAAGGATTGAGGAATCTTCAAATGAAGGCAGAGTTACAGTGCTTACAAAACTTTATAAAACCTTAAATCATAACGGTACAAAAACGGTAAAATGCATAAAGGTTTGTGAAAACGCTGTTATACGCAAGGAATTTGATACAGGGCTTACGCTTTATCCCTTAGCAATTTTTTGTTGGGAAAGAAAAAACAATTTAATTTACGGCGAAAGCGAAATTACCTATTTAATTCCCAACCAGATTGCAATTAACCGAATGATTACTGCAAATGTGTGGTCGGCTATGACTACGGGTATGCCAATAATGCTTGTTAACGGGGATACCGTAACCGATAAAATTACCAATGACCCAGGGCAGATAATCAAAATTTTCGGCAGTAACGAAGATGTTGCAGGAGCGGTTAAATATATTACACCGCCTACTTTGAGCGACGAGTTTGAAAACAGCATAAATTCGCTTATAAACAACACCTTAACCCAAAGCGGTGCTAATGAAGTAGCCTTAGGTGACAGCCGTGCCGATAACGCAACCGCGCTTGCTACTATGCGGGATGCGGCACTAATGCCACTGCAACTTATTAAAAACCGATTTTATATTTTTGCGGAGGATGTTGCGCGTATATGGGCGGATTTCTGGATTAACTACTACGGTAAACGTCCGCTCAAAGTTAAAAGCAATCACGGTATCAATTACGAGGAATTTGACTCCGGTTGCATTAAGGATTTGGCGATAAGCGTTAGTATTGAGGTTAGTAACTCTGCCGTTTATAACGACAGAGAACGCACCGATTTGCTTATTACTATGTACGAAAAAGGCATTATAAGCAAAAATCAGTTTTTAAAGCGTTTGCCCGACGGTGCTGTAGAGGACAGAGCGGGTCTTTTAGAAGAAACGGGTGAGGTGACAACTGATGAACGGATATGAAATTTATGACAAGGCGATTATAAGGCTTGGATACAAGGGCGTAGGAGAAGACGCGGTATCGGAAACAAGGCTTATGGGCAGAGCACTTGAAATTTTAAATCATTTGGCGCTTGACCTGAAAATTAATACCGTGAACAATTTATCGGATGAAATATCGGCATCCCCCGAAACTATAGAAGCATTGTGTTGCGGAATGGCAATGTTTTTAGCATTGGGTGAAGATGACACTAATAAAAATGTTATATTTACCGCGCTTTACAATGCAAAACGTGCGGCGTTACTCTCTAAAAAAGACTATATTGAAGACAACCTACCCGTAACGGAGGCGTAGCGATGAAGTATAAATCACTTAATATGCAAAATGTGAAAATAAAGCATATAGAGGCTAAAAACGGTTTAGATGAAAAGGGGTTTATAAAAAATAGTGACGGACAGCCCCAATATAATAAAAATATAATTTTAAGTGACGGCGTTATTAAAACAAGAGCGGGACTTTTTACCGATAATTCCCTCTTGCTTGATACTTCTATGTGCGACGGCGCGGCGGCTTATAAATACACTGCTACGGGAACAGCTGTTAATATAAGCGGAGAATCTTTAGAACTGGCAACTGCCAGAATTGAGTACGATTACAGCCACCATTTTATTATGGTTTTTGGAATTGGCGAAAACGGTGCGGTGCGAAATCTCGGATATATGATATTTAACAGGGTAGATGATAATACCTTTTATTCACCGCAAAATGTTGTATTTTATAGCGGAAAAAATCAGTCGGGCGGCGGAATTTTTGCATTTGTATCGCTTAAAAACATATCAGGCAGCGGTGAAGAATTCAGGATTTGCGAAATCAACTCCAACTATAACGGTTGGCAATATGTTACAAGTTCTTACACTCCAACCGTTTATATTAACGGCAGGGGAAATGCTTATGAAACTTTGGATTGGAGTTTTAGTTCTAAACCGCAAAGAGTAGAATGCCGAAATCTTTTGAGTAGCAGTTTTTACGCCTACTACAGTACAGACGGCGTTTCTTCGAGTTTCAGGCTACCTTATACCGATATTGATAATTCGTCGGTTGTTTGCAGATTTTATATAAACCGTGAAAGTTATGTAGAATGGATAATTAGCGGTGATAAAACTTCGGCGGTGGAAAAAATCGAAAATGTGGAAATAACCGCGAACCTTAACAGAAAAACAGGTGTTATCCATTTTACTTGTAATACGGGTGAATATTCTTTACCGAGGATTATTTCTTATCCCGAAAACAACGTCCGTATACTTGCCCAAAAAACTGTACTTGGCGGTTTTGAGGAAGTTTTATCTTCGGAATGCAGTGTCCCTTACGGCGAAAAATGGCTCTTTAGCGGCGGAAAAGGGAAGAATAAATTATATTCCTGCGATTATAATAATCCGCTTTATTTTCCCGAAAATGTTAATAATTTAATCGGTTCTCCTGATAACGAGGTTAAAAAATTAGCCGTTAACGGTGAAAGAATAATTGCCTTAAAAGAAAGCGGTGTATATGAAGTAAGCATTAAAGACGGCGGCGATTATAACGATACTTCGCTTTTGGCAGATAACGGTTCGGTTTTTAAAATAAGGGATACCTATAACTTTAAAAAGATTTACGGCATTGGTGTTGGCAATGAAAAAACGGTTGTTGCTTATAAAAATTATACCGTTTGGCTTGGAAACGATAACGGGGTCTATTTGCTGAAAAACAGCGGCAACCCCGAAAAAATTTCGGATAAAGCGGAAACACTTATAAAGGAATTTATTTCGCTGGACGAGGCTGCAGGCGGTATTATGGACGAATATTACATATTGTGTTCAGGAAGAAATGCGGTTATAATTAATACTGAGAGCGGCGACAGTTATTATTGGGAATTCCCATTGGATACTGCGGTTTTTGGTATTGCCGATTTTTGTGGTAAACCGTCATTTTTATTGAGTTGTAAAAACAGTACCGACTGTTACGCGGCAGTGCTGAAAGGTGATGCTGATGTACTGATTTTTGGTAAATACCATTTAATTAAAACCGAAACTTTGCCTATTGAAAGCAGTTTTTGGGTTAATTGTTCGGATTTTGGCACATTGGCAAAGAAAAAACGGATAAAATTTGTCGATTTACAAATTTCTGCGGAAGACGAGTGTGTAGTAACGGTTGGCGAAAAAGAAAGATTCGTAAAATTTACTTTTAGTAAGTCAGAACTGAAATCAGAGCCTTATAATACAGTGCGCCTTATAACCGACCTTGCAGGAGTAAGGTATGCGGTAATCGGCATTAGCGGAAAAAAGAGTATTAATTTTAACGCGGCAGACATATATTATTGTGAATAACTTAGGAGATTTATAATGAAAAGAATTGCAGTAATATTACTAATATTTGTCCTTTTATTTGTGGGGTGTGGTAGTTTTTATAAAGAAGATATGCCAAATACCGAATTTGACAATAAAACGAATGTTGGCACTTTAGGGGTATGGCTATCCTTTACAGAAATTGCAAATATGTTAAGTTCCGAAAACGGTTTTGAAAACGAGGTTTTATTAGTATTGGAAAACCTTAAAGAACTTGGGACAAAAGAGGTTTATATACACGTTCGTTCCCACTGCGATGCCATTTATAAATCGGATTATTTCCCACTTACCTTGGAGGCTAGCGGTTACAGTTTTGACGTTTTAGAATATATGATTAATGCTTTTCATAACGAGGGCATACAGGTGCACGCATGGATAAATCCGTATCGGGTTTCTACTGCTACGGAAGATGTAAATACCATAAGAGCGGATAGTCCGGTACATAAGTGGCTTACAGATTCTGACCCCGATAACGATAAAAATGTATGTGTGTCGAGCGGGGTTTATCTTAACCCTGCTGAAAGCGAGGTTCGGCGTCTTGTTATTGACGGAATAAGAGAAATTCTGCAAAATTACGCGGTGGACGGAATTCATTTTGATGATTATTTTTACCCCACAACCGAAGCCGAATTTGACAGCGCAAGTTTTGAAGAATATAAATCGGCTACTAATAATCCGTTATCGCTTGACGACTGGCGGAGAGCCAACGTGAATGCGCTTATAAGCGGTTGCAGGACTGCAATTGCGAGCGAAAAAGAGAATGTTGTTTTCAGTATAAGTCCTGCGGCTTCGATAGAAAACAATTACAGTACGCTTTATGCCGATGTTGAATACTGGGTTAAACACGGACTGGTGGACTGCATTATACCGCAACTTTATTTTGGGTTTGAGTATGCGGACAGTAATTTCCGTTTTAAAAACCTTTTAAAGAGTTGGAAAAAACTAATGAACGCAAACGGCGAAGTAGACCTTAAAATAGGGCTTGGCTCCTATAAAATAGGCACTGAAACTGTAGCCGACGGTGACGAATGGCAGATAGCGGATGATATTATTGCAAGGCAAGCGGAAATTTGTTATAAGGACGAGCGCGCCAGCGGATATGTGCTTTTTTCCTATTCGGCTTTAACTAATAACGCGGAACTTAACAAAAAACAGTTGGAAAATATTAAAAAGTTTAATCAAAGCATAAATGCTTTATCTGGCGAGGAAATTTAATGAACAGTGCGATAATAGTTGCGATTATATCTTTTTTCGGAACTCTTATCGGTACGGCAGGCGGAATAATTGCTTCGGGAAAGGTTACCCAATACCGATTAGAGCAGTTGGAAAAAAAGATGGATACTTTTTCAAAATCAACCGCAAAAATTCCTGTAATTGAAGAACGTATCAACGGAATAGAACACCGAATTTCAAAAATTGAAAGTTTTTCGGCAGGGAATTATTTTGACGGTTGCTAAACACAAAACAGACCTTTTTACTTTTTAGTAGAAAGGTCTGTTTTATATATGCAGATGTTTTTAACGGTAAACTTCTTTATACTCAGTGTAATTGTTAATATCAAATTCTTTTATTTTCGGAGAGCCGTCTATAATGCATTTTGTTGCAGTTATATAATTGGTTATTTCACCGTTTTTATAAGCCTTGAAATCAAGCAAAATACCTGTTTTTGAATCAACGAGCATTGTGAAATCGGGGCTGTTATGTTTATTGGCAACATAAGGCGAGGGTGAACCTTTAATTTCGATACATTCTCTTCCAAGAAACAGTACACAAGAGTTGGTTATTTTCCAAAGGTCTAGGTTTTTAAGATAACTGAAAGCCATTCCGTCAGGCAAAAGGGAAAAGGAAGCAAGTGGACAGTTAGTTATATTCCGCCTGTAAGTATAACAGGGAAGACCATCAACATCGCTAACTTCAATACGTTGCTCTAACG
This sequence comes from Acutalibacteraceae bacterium, assembly GCA_045540535.1. Taxonomy (GTDB): domain Bacteria; phylum Bacillota; class Clostridia; order Oscillospirales; family Acutalibacteraceae; genus UBA737. Next base: position 16,538 of record JAZQHI010000062.1, read on the forward strand.
GTATATAGGGTGTGTCGGCGCGGGAATAAGTTTTAAGGTAACGGGGATTATACTCCTTACGCTTATTATCCACCAGAATCATTTCGCCGTTTTTAGCGTAGGTTTCCTGTAGAGTTACGCCGTTTTCTTTATATGTTTCATAAGCGATACCGCTATCAATATCAGTATAGTATTCTATTACAGATTCTGCGTTTTCATTCATCATAGAAGTTTTTATACTTAGTTCTGCGGTACTGAAAAAGTCAATACTGTTAAGCATTTTATTATAGATATTAATTTGTGGATTTTCAAAGACTTCGCCCGTAATGGTTTTAAGGGATTGGTCTTTGTTTGTTTCTCTTTCTTCGGAACTGAACTCGGTATGCTTAAAATCACCTGCGGTATCAACTTCCTCTAAAGGAATACCCTTTTCGTAGGCTAACTGATAAATGTTTTTTACCTTGTGGATTACTTCGCTTATAGTTTTAGCGGCGGATACCCTTATGGGCTTTATACTAAGCATTGATAAAGTTAAAATTAAAACAAAACCGAAAACTATTGCTACCCGTTTAGAAGCAGTGTTTATAAAATTCCAATAAGATTTTTGTTCTCTTTTAATAAGGCGCTGCATTTTTAATTCAAACTGTTGGCTAAAGGTGTAGATTATATCCGATTCGTTAGCAGGGACAGAAGAAAATTCTTTTGAAAACCCCTCTCGCAAAGCGTTTTTAAATTCTTTTTTAGATATTGACATAATTTTTATTCCCCTTTCGTTTCAAGCAGTTTTAAGAGCATTTTTTTGCCCCTTACTAACTGCTTTTTAGTAGTGGATAGTGATTGGTCGAGGATTTTTGCTACTTTTGGAATTGGTATTTCCAAAACGAAATGGTAATAAAGTGCAGTTTTATACGTTTCGTTTAAAGATTTAATTGCATCAATTACTTGCCCGTATTCCATATCGTCACATATTTTATCAACAAAACAGTTGTCGGCTAAATCGGGTGTGTCGGCAAAGCCGAATTCAATTAAAGTGTCCGAAATGGTATTTTCTTTTTTCCGTTTTCTTATTCGGTTGATGGCGGTGTTTTTTACGGCTTTTAAAAGATAATTGCGTATGTCGGCTTCGTTTTTGAAATTTTTTATAACCGCCAAATGATTTTGGGCAATTTTTAAAAAGACATCGTGCACAATGTCCTCGGCATCTTGCGTATTATGTAAATAAGAATTGGCTAAGCAAAGCATTTGCTTACGGTAAGAATAAAAAAGATTTTCAAAAAAAGTTTTATCTTTGGGATTATCTATAAAATTTAGCAGTAGCATAATAAAATTTACCTCGACCTTTCCAACACGTGTTACACAAATACAACACACAAAAGCGTAAAGGGGTGACAAAATTTTAAAAAATTTAAGGCACCGCATTGCGATGCCCTAAAAAACTATTTAATTACTTGGGATATAAGGTTATAGTCGTTAGTAAGAATTGTATCAATTCCCATATCTAAAAACTTTTTGGCTTCGTTGGCGTCATCTGACCAGAAAACGTTGCATATAATTCCGTTTGAGTGAGCCTTATCAATCATTTCTTGATTGAAATAAGGCTTAAACAGTTGCACTTTTTGGCAGCCGTATTTAATTGCGCGTTCAACTATTTGCCAAGGCGCATTTCCGCCGCCCATACAGCGTGTAATATTTGGAACTACTGTTTTTGCGAGTTCGTGGAAACTGTCCTCCCCACTCATAAAGTATACATATTTTTCGCAATCGTATTTATGTATAATCTGCGCCAACTTTCTAAGCGCTTCTTCCTTAGAAAAGGCAGGTGTATCAATACTTTTAACGTGTATATTCATAACTGAATGGCAGGCGAATTTTTTGAGAATATCCTCAAATTTAAGGATTTTAATGCCCTTAAATTTCTCACTGAACTTTGAACCGAAATCTAAATTTTTGAGTTCGTCATAGGTGTGCTCATAAATTTTACCAGTACCGTTACTTACTCTATCCAAAGTATCGTCATGGCAGGATACAACCTCGCCGTCCTTAGTAAACCAAAGGTCAAATTCGATTTCTTCTGCGCCCAAACCGATTGCCGCGCCAAAAGCCGCCATACTGTTTTCGGGGGCGATTGTGTTAAAACCGCGGTGGGCACAAATTCGTGGGTATGGCATAAGGCTGTCATGCTTTACGATAGCGCTGCCTGATGGGCGATATTTCCAAGGTCTGCGACCTTGTTCTATATATTCATAATGAGCCGCGGGGGGATTTCCGAAACCTGCAGGTTTATAATATTTATCGTGTATATCAATTTCTACTGTTTCGAGTCCTACGCGGCTGTACATATTAATAAGGGTTTTGCCCGTAGGCGCTACTACCATTGAAGCGCCGCCTATGTTTGAATTTTCGTCCATAGAAACCGATGAACGCAAAACGTAGGTGTTGGTGTTATAAGCCAAAAACTGTGACATAATTTCTAGCGCTAAATGGGTATCGCTTCGCTGATGAGAACAACCGATTATAACATCAACATTTTGCCTTGCAATATTTGCGAAAGCCTCGTAAAAATAAAAATCGTAGCAAGTAAGGAAAGCAAATCTTATACCCTCCATTTCAAGAACTGTGGGTTCGCTGAACTGGAAACTGTATTCGCTGTCAAGTTTTGTTTCGGTAACTTCACCAGGGGTTAAGTGCTGTTTATAATATTTACCTGCAAGATTGCCGTTTCTGTCAAAAGCGTAGGTAGTGTTACGGCGACCCGTAGGGGTGATATCGCTCATATTAATAAAAAGCATTGAATTGCAACGTTTAGCAGTGCCCGAGGCTATTTCATAGAGTTTTTTATTGAATTTTTCAACGCTTTTTTCGGCATCTTCTTTAGTTTTGGCAAGGCAGGGTATATCCGCGGCTTCGGGACAAACGATTATATCCATACTTTCGTCGCACTGATTTAAAAGTTCGATTTCGTCCAAAAAATATTTTTCTGATTGGGCATAATCGGTTGAATATTTAGGTTGAATAATACATACTTTCATTTTTAAAATCCTTTCTTTTATATGTATAAAACTTTAAATACCAGCAAAAATAACTGTTGGTGGTTTAATGGGAATTATTCAGTGCGCGGAAAAATGCGCTTATCAAAAGGACGGTTATTGCACCCTTGACGGTATCAGCGTAGTAAACTCATTAGAGGGCGATTGTCCCTATCTTTTGCCGAATTTATTTTATAACGGTTATAGCCTCGGCAAGACTGCTGACACCGATAAGTTTTAAACTTGGGGGACACACAGTAATTTGCTTTAAGCAGGATTTTGGCATTATACACTTAGTAAAACCAAGGCGAGCCGCCTCGTTGATGCGAGCCTCGGCTTTTGGAACGGAACGTAGTTCGCCTGAAAGTCCGATTTCGCCAAAAGCAAAAATATTTTCGTCTAACGCGATATCTCTGAAACCCGAAACCAAAGCCATAGCAACCGCTAAATCGGCGGCAGGTTCATCAAGCCTCATACCGCCTACAATGTTTACATAAGTATCATTATTTGAAAAATAAAGTCCTAATCTTTTTTCCAAAACCGCTAATAAAAGATTTAAACGGTTGTAATCAAAACCGGTAGCCGTTCTGCGCGCGTTTCCAAAACCAGTAGGGGTTACAAGCGCCTGAACTTCGGCTAAAATTGGACGAGTGCCCTCAATAACACAGGTTATGCATCCGCCCGAAACATCTGCCATTCTGCCTGACAATAGCATTGCCGAGGGGTTTTCAACCTCGCGAAGTCCCATTTCGGTCATTTCGAAAACACCGATTTCATTAGTGGAACCAAAACGGTTTTTAATACCTCTTAGTATTCGATAAGACTGATTTCTTTCACCCTCGAAATAAAGAACGGTATCAACAATATGCTCCATAACCTTAGGACCTGCAATATCTCCGCCTTTATTAACGTGACCTACAATAAAAATCGGTATTCCAAGACTTTTGCCTGTGCGAAGCAATAAATTGGTACATTCTCTTACCTGAACTATACTTCCCGGTGAAGAAGAAATCTCACTGTGGGTCATAGTCTGAATAGAATCTATCATTACAAGGTCGGGTTTTTGGGCTAGTATGTATTCGCAAATTGACTGAACGTCGGTTTCGGTCATAACAGAAACCGTGTCGCTTTCAACCCCAATTCTTGAGGCGCGCATTTTGATTTGTATTGCCGATTCTTCGCCAGATACATATAAAATATTCAGGTCTTCCTGTAAAGCGTTGCAAATTTGCAAAAGAATTGTGGATTTTCCAATGCCGGGGTCACCGCTTAGCAGCACTACCGAACCTTTTACAATTCCGCCACCGAGTACGCGGTCGAGTTCTTTTATACCCGTTACAAAACGGGTTTCGTCAGAAAAATCTATTTCTGAGAGCGGTTTTGCATTTGCAATATTAGTAGTGCCTGTTCTGTAAACGGTGTTCTTTGTCGGAACGGATATTTCTTCTTGCATTGTGTTCCAAGAATTGCAGTTAGGGCATTTACCAACCCATTTTCCTGTTTCGTAACCACATTCTTGACATACATAAACGCTTTTGGCTTTAGGTGGCATTTTAAAACTCCTTTAGGTTAAAAAAATCTGTTATTCCGCAAAAAATACTAAAAGCCATTTCCTTTTGGTAATCGGTATTTTTAAGTCTTGAAAGGTCGTTTTTGTTACTTAAAAAACCGCATTCAACAAGAACTGCAGGAACAGTTGCGTTGTGTAGCAAAAATGTGCTCGAAGTGGCTTTTTTGTTTACTCTTGTATTTTCGGGTTGTAAAAGTTTAACTATAGAGCCTTGTATGAAATCACTTAAATTTTTGGATCTTTCATCGTTGCCGCTATAGAAAACCTGCGAACCGCTTGCGGCTGAGGTTGTAAACTTGTTTAAATGTATACTAACAAAAACCGAGTACGGATTTTCGGACATTAACTTTAATCTGTTGCGAAGATCACTTTTTTTGCGCGAGGAAATCTGTTCGCTAGTTATATCTTCGGTAGAATCATCACTTTTTCGGGTCATAATGACTTCATATCCGTTTTGTTTTAGCATACTTTCAAGCGCCAAGCAAATGTTAAGGTTAATTTCCTTTTCGGCAGTACCGTCGCTTGCTACTGCCCCACCGTCAAACCCGCCGTGGCCTGCATC
>JAZQHI010000063.1:0-22865 GCA_045540535.1 Acutalibacteraceae bacterium
ATGATGGGTGGATTTACCGTACTTCGCTTGTTTACCCTTATGGGCGGTATGATGGACGTTAAATTTACTAAGGAAGAACTTTTGGATCTTAATAAAAAACTCAACAAAATCAAGCGTCCTAAGAAAAAATAATACCATTTAAATTAAAAACCCCTACTAAGAAAACTTTGTCTTAGTAGGGGTGATGTTATTTAGGTAGAGAGAAATATCCTAATAAGAGAATAGTATTCTATTTTAAGTTTCTTGACGGTAGAGTCAATTTTTTGTATAATAGTTATATTAAAAGAAATCCTTAAGGGAGTGTAAAAAAATGGAACAAAAATATGAGGCGCTGTTTACGCCTTGGAAAATAGGTAATGTTGAAATTAAAAACCGTATAGTTTTGTGTCCTATGGGCGGAACTTCGCTTTTTGGTTGGATGGAACACACGGGCAATCATTTTGATAAAGAAGCCGCAAAGTTTTTTATTGAAAAGGCTAATAATAACGTTGGTCTTATAATCCCGGGTATTGCGCCTATACGCAGTACTTTTATGGGACAGTGGCTTTATCAGAATAAAAAGATGTTTAAAGAGTTAAAGGTTTTTATGGATGAAATTCATAAAACAGGCGCAAAACTTTTTATTCAGATAACTGCAGGTATGGGTAGGTCATGGGCAGTTCCCACACCCCTTGTTATGTTACATAATATGCCTGTTGTAAGGGATATAATTAAACCTATTATCAATATTCCTTATCAGTCGGCAAGTCCAAGCGAACTGCCGTCGCGCTGGTCGGATAAAATGACCTGCCGCGAAATTACCGTTAAGGAAATTGAAGAGATTATAGATGCCTTTGCAAAAACCGCGGCATTATGTAAAGAAGCGGGGGTTGACGGTATCGAGGTTCACGCTGTTCACGAGGGCTATCTTCTTGACCAGTTTACTACCGAGTATACTAATAAACGCACCGATAAATACGGCGGTTCTTTTGAAAACCGTTACCGTTTTGCAACAGATATTGTAAAGGCTATTAAAGCGGCTTGCGGTAAAGAATATCCCGTTTCCTTGCGTTATTCGGTTGAAAGTAAGGTTAAGGATTTCGGCGTTGGTGCAGTACCGGGTGAAGAATATACCGAACTTGGTCGCACTATGGAAGAAAGTGAAAAAGCGGCAAAATACCTCGAAGAAGCAGGCTACGATATGCTTAACGCAGATAACGGTACATACGATTCTTGGTATTGGGCGCATCCACCGATGTATATGCCACTTAACTGCAACTTAGAAGATGTTTCGCATATTAAGCAGTTTGTAAATATCCCTGTTGTTTGCGCGGGAAGAATGGAACCCGAAACCGCGGCTGAGGCTATTAAAAACGGCAAAATAGACGCTATGGGTGTAGCGCGTCAATTTTTAGCAGATGCCGAGTGGGTGACTAAACTTATTGAAGACAGACTCGAAGATATAAGACCCTGTATTTGTTGCCATAACGCTTGCTTTAATATGGCTCATTATAAGGGTGTTGCTAATGCACAGAGCATTTATGATGCCAGCCATATTGCGCGTTGTGCTTTAGACCCAACGGTTATGCAGTCGGATAAATATGCAATTAAGCCTGCAAAGGTTAAAAAGAAAATTGCTGTAGTAGGCGGCGGTATAGGCGGTATGGAAACGGCTATAGTGCTTAGCAAACGAGGTCATAGTGTTACCCTTTATGAAAAAACCGATAAACTCGGTGGCGTATTTATAGCGGCTGCGGCACCTTCTTATAAAGAAAAGGACCGCGAACTTATCGCTTGGTATATTCGCGAGATTGCAAAATATCCGATTGAAGTTAAACTTAATACTAAGGTAAGCGATATTAATTCTTTAGGTGCGGATGAGGTTGTAATAGCAACGGGGGCAAGGCCTAACCGCGTAGCAGTAAAAGGCGCAGAGAACACTATAGAAGCAATAGAATTTTTGCTTGGAGAAAAGGCAGTAGGCGAAAATGTTGTAATTATAGGCGGCGGTCTTACGGGTTGCGAAATCGCTTATGAACTTTATTTGCAGGGCAAAAAACCGACTATTGTTGAAATGAAGAATGACCTTATCGTATCGGATAAAATCTGTCTTGCAAATACAAGTTTCTTGCGTGACTTCTTTAATGCAAACAAAGTTCCCGTTTACCTTGAAACTAAACTTTCCGAGGTGCACGAGGACGGCGTTACAGTTGAAGATAAGGACGGCAAGCAGTTTAAGATTAATTCGGATAGTGTTATTATGTCTGTAGGATATATTCCCGCCCCGCTTACTAAAAAAAGTAAAAATGTGCATATTGTGGGTGATGCGAGTAAGGTTGGCAGTCTTAGAACTGTTATCTGGCAAGCATGGGATGTAGCAATGAAACTGTAATTCGATATTAAAATTCAAGGAGTGAAAAAATATGCAGTTAACGCCTGAACAACAACAGATTTTGGACGGCGCAAAAGGCGAAACAATGGCTAAAGTTATGAAGACAATGGTGATGTACGGTGACGCTTTTGAGGCCGAAAAGTTAGTGCCTATTACGTCAGAATGCAATCACCTTGTAACCTCTTTCGGTTTAAAGGTAATGTCACCCGTTTATGACCTTATGCAACAGTTATTGGATGCGGGAGTAGTATCAGGACAAAAGTTTTCTGTAGATCCTAGACCTATAGATAAAAATGTTCCTGCAAACTTTTTGCAAAATTTTGTTTTTAATAAACTTATGTATACAAAGCAGGATTTTTACGAGGGTCAGTTAAAAGAATTGGGTCTTATGAATGACGATGCTTTCACCTGCACCTGCTATATGGACGAGGTTGGCAACAAACGTAAAAAGAACGATGTATTGAGTTGGGCAGAATCCAGCGCAGTAGTTTATGCCAATTCGGTTTTAGGTGCGCGTTGCACCCGCAACTCAGGTATTATCGATATTATGGGTTCAATAGTAGGGTTTGTGCCTTATTTTGGCCTTCTTACCGACGAAGGAAGAAAGGCTACTTGGGTTATAAAAATTGAAACTACCAAAAAACCCGAAGCACAACTTTTAGGTTCTGCAATAGGAATGAAAGTTATGGAAGATGTGCCTTTTATAGTAGGGCTTGATAAATGGCTCGGAACCGAACTTGATGATGCTACCTGTACCTACCTTAAAGATTTCGGTGCGGCTACTGCTTCAAACGGTGCGGTAGGACTTTATCACATAGAAAATCTTACTCCCGAAGCGGTAGAGCAGGGAAGAGATTTAATAACTGCTGACGCGCGTGAATATATTATAGACGATGCCGAACTCGAACGCGTTAAGGCCAATTATCCTTTGGTTTGGAAAAATCCTGACGCTAAACCTAAACTTTGCTTTATGGGTTGCCCTCACATGAGTTTAGAGCAATTAAAGGATTGGACAGTTAAGGTTTCGGATGCGCTAAAGAAATACGGAAACAAAAAGGTAGTAATTCCAACCGTTTTCACAGCCGCACCCAAGGTTTTAGAGCAGTTTAATAAAACCGAGTACGCCGAAATGCTTAAAAAGACAGGTGTCATAACCTCCTATATTTGTCCGCTTATGTATATGAATAATCCGCTTTGCAAAAAAATGCCGGTTATTACATCTTCTAACAAATTGCGTACATATACAAGCGCCAGATATTATACAGATGATGAAATACTTGTAGCAATCACCAAGGGAGGAAAGGCATAATGAAAGAATTCAAAGGTAGAATAGTTACACCGGGTACTGTTACTGCACCTGCGGTTGTAACTAAGGACGGTTTTAATACATTGGCTTCTATGCAGATGGCACTTCAGTTCGGTGATAAATCGGTTAAATGCGGTGACCAGAATAACCCTTATATTAACGGAAAGCCCCTTGCAAATAAAGCGCTTTGTCTGCCGCAAACAATAGGTTCTACTACAGGCGGTTTGGTGCTTTACTGCGCGTGCGCTTTAAAATCCTACCCGGCTTGTATGCTTTTTGCTAATCATATTGATTCTTTAGCCGCCGCAGGCGCAGTTCTTGCGGATGTTTGGGTAGATGGCGTTACAATGCCTGTTATTGACTGCCTTGGTGACGAATTCCTTGATTACGTTAAGGACGGTATGACAATTACTGTAAAAGAAGACGGCACTGTTTTGGTTGATTAATAATTAAAAAACAAAGACCTCATTCAAGAAGATTTAAACTCTTTCTTGAATGAGGTCTTTTAATGTAAATAGAATTACGGACCGTGAATTACTAAAATATCTTCACCGTCTGGTTGTTCCTTAAATTCGGCAGGGCTAAGGCAAAAACGGCGCGGTTTATAATTATCGGGTCTGCCACTATGACAGTGGTAAGCGCAAATCAGTTGCTTGCCGTCAAGTGAGTAGGCAAAACTGTGGTGTCCTGTACCGCAAAACTTGTCATTCTTTTTAAGAATGGGGTTGTTTTCATACCTTTTAAAAGGTCCTAAGGGTGAGCGGGATGTCGCATACCCTACCGCGTAATCTTCGCAACGGGTATGATTGCAGGAATATGTAATGTAGTAAAGCCCTTTATGTTTTAAAACGAACGGACCCTCCGCTACCTTACAGTCAATAGTTTCCCAATCGGCTTCGGCTTCGATAAGGCAGGTGTCAAAATCCTCTTCAATACTTAAAAGGTCGGGGGATAGTCTTGATGCAAAAATTCTATTGCCGCCGCCAAGTCGTACATAATAAAGATAGGGGGTGCCGTCGTCATCAATAAAAAAGTGTCCGTCAATAGATTTAGCATCCCTTAGCCATCTTTTTTCCTTTTGCACAAACGGTCCTAAAGGACTGTCGGCTACGGCTATTGCCAGATGTTCTTCGGCGGTGTATACCATATAAAATTTATCATTGTGGTAAATGATTTCGGGCGCCCAAAACCATTTATCGCCGATAACGTCGCTGCTTTTAAGGCAGTAGCCTTTGTTTTCCCAATTAACAAGGTCTTCAGATTCATAAACAAAAAAACCGTCAATATCGCTGTTAGATGTCACAAATGTGCCTAATGTTTCATCATTTTGTGTGGTGCAGTAAACATAATATTTACCGTTATGGGCTAATAAAAAAGGGTCTGCACCGTAAAAAATCGGATTTTCAAATACTTTTTTCACGGAAAACTCTCCAAAAACAATATTTTTATTATTTTAACATATTAAAGCAAAAAAGTAAACCAATAATAACCCTTTTGGGAATTATTATTGGTTTAATATTAAACATATTTAATTTCTGTTTCGTGTGTAGTGATAAATTCGGTTGTCTTAAATTTATCGGCTAACATTTGCCTTAAATGTTCAATTACAATATCTTCTGTGTTGAAATGACCTGCATCAAAAAGCGAAATGCAGTTGTCAGCGGCTTCTAAAAATTGGTGATGCTTAATATCAGCAGTAACAAGGGCATCAAAGCCGTTGTTTATTGCTTCGGCTATAAATTCACCGCCGCTGCCCGAACACACGAGTACGTTTTCAATAATTTTTCCGCCGTCGGTAAATTTTACCGAACCGCCAAGCCTTTTTTTAATTTGTTTTGCAAAAGATTCGGCATTAGTCGGGGCAATTTTACCTTGCATTAAGGTATAACCGTCACTCGCTATCATAGTTTTAGTATTCTTAATATCAAGCGCTTTGCAAAGACAGGCGTTAACGCCGCCGTTTTCGGCAATATCAAGGTTAGTATGCATAGAAATTACCGAAATCCCTGCTTTTATAAGTTCAAAGGCTATACTGCCCGAAAGAACGTTTTTAAGGGGACTGAAAATTACGGGGTGGTGGGTGATTATAAGGTTGCACCCCGCCGATTTTGCTGCCTTTACAGTTTTTTTGTTGCAGTCAAGTGATACGATAACCTTTTTGACCTCAGCCTCACCGTCACCAATAAGAAGACCCACATTGTCAAAATCGCAAGCGGGTTCAGGCGGAAAAGCAGTAGCCAAAAATTCGTAAATATTCTTTACTTTCATAGTTTAAGCCTTCTTAGCAAAAGAATCTTTAAGGGCTACTGTGCGGTTGAAAACTAACTTTTCTTCGGTAGAATCCTTGTCCACACAGAAATAACCTTGGCGCATAAATTGGAAAGTGGCTCCAACGGGTACGTTTTTAAGACTGGCATCAATTTTGCAGTTATTAAGAACCGTAAGCGATTCGGGGTTAAGGTTATCTGCAAAAGAGGAAACACCCTCTTCATCACTTGGGTTCGGAACATTGAAAAGACGCTCATAAAGTCTTACTTCAGCATCAATACAGTTGTTGGCATCTACCCAGTGCAAAGTACCTTTAACCTTTCTGCCGTCGGGTGTTTCGCCGCCGAAACTTTCGGGGTCATAGGTGCAGTGAACCACGGTTATATTTCCGTTTTCATCAGTTTCGTGAGAAGCATATTTAATATAATAAGCACCTTTAAGACGAACCTCTTTTTGAGGGCAAAGACGGAAATATTTACCCGGCGGGTCTAACATAAAATCGTCCTGCTCGATAAAAATTTCTTTAGAAAAAGTAACCGTTGTTTTGCCAAGTTCTGGCTTGTTTGGGTTGATATCAACACTTATATCAACGGTTTTATCTTCGGGGAAGTTATCGATTATTACTTTAAGCGGGCGCAAAACGGTCATAGCGCGCTCTGCGTTTTCATTGAGATAATCTCTGACACAGGATTCAAGCAAAGCATAGTCAATAACGCTGTAAGCCTTTGAAACACCGATTTTATCAACAAATGTGCGAACGGCTTCCGCGGGGTAACCGCGTCTTCTCATACCGCAAATTGTAGCCATTCTAGGATCGTCCCAACCCGAAACCAAACCGTCATTTACAAGTTTCAGGCATTTTCTTTTACTTGTAAGGGTATAGTTTACATTCATTCTTGCAAACTCTATCTGTCTTGGGGCTTCGGGGATTTCGAGCACCTCTAAGAACCAGTTATAAAGCGGACGGTGGTTTTCAAACTCAAGCGAGCAAAGTGAGTGGGTAACACCTTCTTTAGCATCACTTAAAGGATGCGCAAAATCGTACATCGGGTAAACACACCATTTGTCGCCTGTTCTGTGGTGATGCGCGTGCATAATGCGGTAAATAATAGGGTCGCGCATATTAAGGTTAGAAGAAGACATATCAATTTTAGCGCGTAAAACCATTGTACCGTTAGGAAACTCGCCCTCGGTCATTCTGCGGAATAAATCCTTGGTTTCGGCAACGGGTCTGTCACGGTAGGGACTGTTAATGCCCGCTTCTGTAAGGGTGCCGCGCATTTCCTTTATTTCTTCCGGAGTAGACTCGTCCACATAAGCCAAACCTTTATCTATAAGTTTTAAGGCACATTCGTAAATAAAATCAAAATAATCGGAAGCAAAATAAACATTGTCCCAATTAAATCCAAGCCATTTAATATCTTCTTTGATAGCATCTACATACTCAACGTCTTCTTTAGTGGGATTAGTGTCGTCAAGTCTTAAATTACATTTGCCGCCGTATTTTTCAGCAGTGGCAAAGTCAATGCAAATAGCCTTAGCGTGACCTATATGCAAATAACCGTTAGGCTCAGGGGGAAAACGGGTCTGAACCTTGCTGTAAACCCCTTCCTTTAAATCTTCGTCAATAAAATCGTGAATGAAGTTAGAAGGTTTAGTTTCTTCTTCTGTTAAAATAATATTTTCTTCCATATCAAAAACCCTTTAAAGTGAATTTATTGTATCATTTATACGCTTAATACATTCGTCTTTGCCCAAAACCTGCATAATACTGCAAAGGTCGGGGGTGTTGCGTCTGCCTGTTACTGCAATTCTTAGCACAGTACTAAGATCGCCTGCGTGACCTTTATAAGAGGTTGGATCTGCTTTATAAACCTTAGTTTCTGCCGCAAAATTAATTTTAGGCGCAATTTCCTTAATTTTATTAAACCATTCCTGACGCTCGTCAAGCGGATTATAAACATCTTTGTAAATATTCAAAAATTCTATAGCGTCCGCTTTTTCAATATTTTCGGGTAATTCTGCGTTAGGTATATATAACTCGTCAAACAGGAATGAGAAATAATCCTTAGCCTCGTTCCATTTTGCAATATCTTTACGCGGTTTAGGAACATCGCGGTCGATAGCAAGAACGGATTTTGTATAGTCGGGATTTTTGGTGAGAATTTTATAAAACTCGCCGTCAAATTCCTTAGCCCAAGCGGTAAGTTTTTCGTAAACCTCGCCGCTTGAAAGTTTTGCAACCATATTTTTGCTGACGTCGGTAAGTTTAACCTCATCAAAAAGCGCACCCGAAACACTCATCTTTTTAAGATTAAACTTAAAGTCTTTATAAGAAGCATCAGGGTTTGCTCTGCGCCAATCTTCAAAATCAGAAGCGGCTACAGTCATCAGATAATTTATAACACACTCGCTGTCGTAACCTTGCTCTGCAAAGAAATGAACAGCGGCTTCGGGGTCTTTTCTTTTTGAAATTTTACGTTTAGCCCCGTTATCAAGTTTCATAATGGGGGATATATGACCAAATTTTGGCGGCTTAAAGCCTAAAATTTTAAAAAGTTGAATGTGCTTCGGCACAGAGGAAATCCATTCGTCACCGCGAAGTACATGGGTTGTGTGCATAAGGTGGTCATCAACCGCGTGGGCGAAGTGATAGGTAGGAATACCGTCCGACTTTAAAAGAACAAAATCTTCATCGTTTTCGGGCATTTCTATTTTACCCTTTATTGTATCTTCAAAAGTAACCTTATTTTCTTCATTGCCTGGGGATTTCAGACGAACTACAAACGGTTTGCCCTCATCAATTAAAGCCTTTGCCTCTTCATAGGTAATATCTCTGTGTTTAGCAAATTTACCGTAATAACCGGTTCTTAGTTTGGCGGCTTCTTGTTCTGTGCGAACAGCCTCTAATTCTTCGGCTGTGCAGAAGCAGGGGTAGGCTAGTCCTTCGCGGATTAGTTCTTTAACATAGGTCTGATATATCTCGGCACGTTCACTTTGTTTATAAGGACCGTAATCGCCCTTTTGTTCATTACCCGAAACAAAGCCTTCGTCAATAGTAATTCCAAAACGGTTAAGACCGTCAATAATATCCTCAATTCCGCCCGAAATCTCACGCTTTTTATCGGTGTCTTCAATTCTTGTAAAGAAAACGCCGCCTGTGGAAGTTGCAGTAATTCGGTTAACAAGCGCCGCAAAAAGAGTGCCTAAGTGGAGATAACCTGTAGGGCTTGGCGCAATTCTTACAACCCTTGCACCCTCGGGTAAATTGCGTGCAGGGTAAAGGTTTTCGTAATAATCGGGTGTGTTTTTAATATGGGGGAGTAAAAGTTCCGCCATTTTAATATTTTCTGTCATCTGATCAGTCCTCGCGAAGTAACTTATTAAGTTCGTTCATAAATGTATTAATATCTTTAAACTGACGGTAAACGCTTGCAAAACGAACGTATGCAACCTCGTCAATCTTTTTAAGTTTTTCCATTACAAGTTCACCGATTCTCTCGGAACTTACCTCACGGTCAAGCGAATTCTGAATTGTAACTTCGATTTCATCAATCATATTATCAAGGGTATCAAAGGATACGGGACGTTTTTCGCAGGCGCGCAAAAGACCTGTCATAAGTTTGTCCCTATTAAATGTTTCCCTTGATTTATCTTTCTTTATAACAATTATAGGTAAACTTTCAATAATCTCATAGGTAGTAAAACGCTTTTGGCATTGCAAACATTCGCGTCTTCTTCTTATGCGTTGACCTTCGTCGGTAGGGCGTGAATCAATAACCTTACTTTCTTCATAAGCACAAAAAGGACATTTCATAATATTTTCTCCTTTTAAAAATATTGATATTATCCTCTTTATACTACCATATATAGTGGTAAATTACAAGTACTAAAATTATAAAAGCACAGCGGTTTTGGGTAACTACTGTGCTTTAAAATTACATTCCCCAATACTTTCTGTCAAGGCTTCTGAAAGATATTGCAGAAAAGATATGATTTTTTTCGATTATTTCACTGCTGTCAAGGTCGGCTATTGTTCTGGCAACCTTTAAAATCCGGTCGTACGCTCTTGCCGACATACCTAGTCTTTCAAAAGAAAGGGATAGATATTTTGAAGCATCTTCCGACATAATGCAGTATTCTTTAAGAAGTTTTGGTGTAAGTCTTGCATTGCAGGTAATACCTGTGCCGCGATAACGTTCAATCTGAATTTTACGTGCTTTGTTAACCCGCTTACGTATTTCTGCCGATGATTCTTCTTTTGTGTTTGAATTAAGGGCAGAAAATTCTACAGGTGGCACTTCAACGTGCAAGTCAAGGCGGTCAAGCATTGGTCCTGAAATTCTGCCTAAATATTTATGAACTGCATTTTGCGAACAGGAACAGTCGCGCGTAGGATGACCGAAATAACCGCAGGGGCAGGGGTTCATTGCCGCTACAAGCATTATAGAACTTGGGTATGTAAGTGTGCCTGCAACTCGGGAAATTGTAACCTTGCCGTCCTCTAAAGGTTGGCGAAGCGCTTCCATAACATCGCGTTTATATTCGGGCAACTCGTCTAAAAACAAAACTCCGTTGTGCGCAAGGGAAATTTCACCGGGTTTGGGCGTAGTACCACCGCCTGCAATTCCTGCAACCGACACGGTATGGTGAGGGGAGCGGAAAGGTCTTGACGTTACAAAAGGTTTATCATGTCTTAGTGCACCTGCTATTGAGTGAATTTTTGTGGTTTCTATAGATTCTTCAAAGGTCATTTCGGGAAGTATACCTGGCAGCCTTTTCGCGAGCATACTTTTACCCGACCCTGGTGGACCTATAAGTAAAATATTGTGACCGCCTGCAGCGGCAACCTCTAAGGCTTTTTTCGCCGCAATTTGTCCCTTAACGTCACTGAAATCAGGGATATTAATATTTTCAAAAGCGGTAATTTCGGTTTTAGGGCAGGGTTCAATCGTGAGCGTGCCGTCAAAATGGTCGGTAAGTTGTTTTAAATTATCAACCGCGAAAACGTTAATACCCTCTACAATAGCCGCTTCTGAAGCATTGTCCTTAGGTACAAAAATATTTTCTATTCCGTTTTCTTTTGCTGTAATAGTTATTGCCAGAACGCCGTTTACCGCACGAATCTTACCGTCAAGCGCAACTTCACCGATTACCACCGAATTTCCAATATCGCTTTTAAACTGACCGTAAGCCTTTAAAATTGCGAGCAAAACGGGCAGGTCGTAAAGTGAACCCTCTTTTTTGCGGTCGGCAGGGGCTAAATTAACCGTTATTCTGCCTACAGGAAATTTAAAACCGCAATTTTTAATTGCGGCTCTTATACGGTCCCTCGATTCTTTGACCGTGGCATCGGGAAGACCTACAATATCAAAGGCAGGAAGCCCGTTTGAAACATCGGCTTCAATTTCTATCATATAAGAATCTATCCCGAAAAGACCGATTCCTTTTACCCTTGAGAACACTGAAAATCCTCCCTTTAAAATTTTATTCTGCTAAATTGTTTATGCTTTCGCCATTTATAAATCTTTCAAGGCTTTCTTCAACTAAATCAAGAAGTCTTAGTCTTGTGGAATAAGGTGCCCAAGCCGAGTGGGGAGTAATAATAAGGTTTTTCGCCTTTAAAAGTTTACAGTCGCGGCTCATAGGCTCTGTCTTTAAAACATCTATTGCAGCGCCCGAAAGTTTGCCGCTTTCTAAAGCATCAAAAAGGGCGGTTTCATCAACAGTACCTCCGCGGGAAGTATTTATGAAAAACGCGCCGTCTTTCATTTTGGCAAAGGTATCGCTGTTCATCATATCAGCGCTTTGCTCGGTAAGGGGGCAGTGTATTGTTACGATATCGGAAGAAGCCAACAATTCGTCAAGACTTACGAATTCGGTATTATCATCTTTACGAACGGTTCTTGTATTAACAATAACCCTCATTCCAAGCCCCTCTGCCGCGCGTTTAACGGCTTTACCGATATTGCCGTAGCCTATAATACCTAAGGTTTTGCCAAAAACTTCGTCGGCAGAAAAAACTAAGGGTGAAAATATTTCGGAATTCTGCCAACCGCCGTTATGAACAAAATCGTTGTATTCTGCTATACGTGTATAATGCATTAAAATATATGCTATAACCTGTTGCGCAACAGCATTTGTGGAATAACCTGCTATATTACAAACTGCAACCCCGTGCTTTTTAGCGGCTGAAAGGTCAATATTATTATATCCCGTAGCAAAAATGCCAATGTATTTAAGGTTTTTTGCCGCCTCTATGACTTCGCGGTCAATTACCGTTTTATTGCAAAGTATAACATCAAAATCGCCAACCGTTTTAATCAAGGTATCGCGGTCAATATTATCGCAGGTCAAACACTCACCGAATTTTTCAAATCTTTCGGTTGAAATATCGTTGTTTGATTTAAGCGTAGCGGCATCAGTTATCAGCAGTTTCATTTTTTGGAGCAACCTTTCTTTTAGTGCCGTCGGGTTCTACAATATATGTGTTTTCAAGTTGAGAAACAAGGGACGCCTTAAATCCGTCAATATATTCACGTCTTAAAGCGGCTTGTTCTTTAAGTTCCTCTTCATTAAGACCAACGGATTTTTTCTTTCGCGCCAGTTCATTAATGCGGTCAATTTTTTCTTGGGTCATTTGTATCTGCCTTTCGTTCGGGTTATTCGCTTTACCCTAAATCTCATTTCTGCCAGAAAGCGCACGCGCTAAGGTAAACTCATCCGCATATTCAAGGTCTGCGCCTACGGGAACGCCGTAAGCAAGGCGGGTAACTTTAACCCCCATAGGTTTAGTAAGCCTTGAAATATAACTTGCGGTAGCCTCACCGTCAACAGTAGGGTTAGTAGCCATTATAATTTCGGTCACTTCGCCGGAACCCAGTCTTGCCATAAGTTCTTTTATGCGAAGTTGGTCGGGGGTGATACCGTCTAATGGAGAAATAAGACCGTGAAGCACGTGGTAAAGACCGTTAAATTCGCGGGTGCGTTCAAAAGCCATAACGTCCTTCGGTTCTGCTACAACACATATAACGGTTCTGTCACGCGCAGGGTTATCGCAAATTCCGCAAATTTCCATATCTGTAAATGCTTGGCAAACTTTACAAAAATGAATTTTGCGGCGCGCGTTTATAAGGGCCTCGGCAAACTTTTCTGCCCGTTCAGGTGGCTGTTCTAAAATATTATAAGCCAATCTTTGAGCGGTTTTTTTGCCGATACCAGGTAATCTTTCAAATTGGTTAATAAGTTCAGTAAGGGGTACAATATTGTTGTTAGACATAGTTTTTAAAATAACCCAGGCATATTAAGTCCGCCGGTTATTGCTCCCATTTCTTCTTCGGATGTTTTAATCGCGTTAGAAATTGCCTCATTAACAGCAACGGTTATAAGGTCTTCAAGCATTTCGGCATCGTCAGGGTCAACAGCATCGGGATTAATTTTAATGTTTTTGATAAGGTGCTTACCGTCAACCGTTACTTCTACCATGCCGCCGCCCGAAGTGGCGGTAAATTCGCGGTTTTCAAGGTCTTCCTGCAAAGCCGCCATATCTGCCTGCATTTTTTGAGCCTGTTTTAACATTTGGTTCATATTACCGGGTCCACCGGAATTGGGGATTCTAACTTTCATAATTTTTTACTCCTCTAATTTAATTCGAATTTTTTAAGTTTTTCTGCTAAATCGGCTAACGGGTCGGAAGAAGCGTCAGCAGTTTTAGGTTTTGTATAGGGACCTAATTTGTAGGTAACGCCTAAAACCTGTTGAGCCGCTTTGCGAATACTGTCTTTATAAGAATTGTTTTTACTGTTAATAAAATCTCTGAACTGTGAGTTAGGCGCATCAATTAAAAGATAAGCGCCTTTTATATAGGCTTTTGAGCCGATAAGCGCGCCTGCAATAAGCGGTGAGTAGGATTTTAAAAGTCTTAAAATTTCTTCCCATTCTAAGACTTCTGTTACGCCGTTTTCCAAAGTTTCGGTTTTGGGTGACTCTTGCGCCGCGATTTCTTCTTCAATAGGTGCAGGGGAATCATACTCCGAATCGGGTGGCGGAATATCGTCATCGTCATCAACTACAGTGGGCTCTGGGGATTTAGTAGGAGCGGCAGTAGGTTTAGGGTTAGCGCTTACCTTAACAACTCCGTTTTCAAGAGCCGATATTCTTCTTTCTAAAGCCGAGATATCTGCCGAAAGGGCAGGGTCACACATACGTATTACTGCCATTTCCATTTCGCAACGGCGGTTGCCCGTTTGCATGGCTGCTGATGCCGACTGCAAGGTTGAAATACAGTACATAATATCTTTTATGTCGTAGTTTTCGGCTTGGGCTTCAAGTGCTTTTAGCCTTGAAAGCGAACATACTACGGGCTTTTGCTTTGACTTAACGGTTTTAACTATCATTAAATCACGGTAATGGGAGGTGAGTTCCGACAGCAAACGCAGCATATCTACCGAAGAATTATGCAATCGGTCTATCAGTAATAATGACTGTTCTGTAGAATGTGATTTAATACTGTCCGCCAGTTCTAAAAGATAGTCGTTTCCTGCCATAGCGCAAACGCTTTCAACAGTAGCCTCATCAATATCCTTACTGCTTGAAGCGCAAAGGTCTAGGATTGAGAGGGCGTCACGCATACCGCCGTCTGCCGCGGCGGCTATAAGTGTAGCGGCATCGTCCGTAACGGTAAGCTCCTCTTTTTCTGCGATATACTGAATTCTTCCTGCTATTTTTTCGTTGTCAATTCTTCTAAAATCAAAACGTTGGCAACGGGAAAGAATAGTTGCAGGCAGTTTATGAACTTCGGTTGTAGCAAGTATAAAAACAACGTGTTCGGGCGGTTCTTCAAGCGTTTTGAGTAAAGCGTTAAATGCGCTTATGGTAAGCATGTGAACCTCATCTATAATATACACGCGGTATTTTGAAGAGGACGGCGCAAAGGAAATCAGGTCGCGCAGTTCTCGTATACTGTCAACACTGTTGTTAGAAGCGGCGTCAATTTCAACAATATCGGTATTTTCGCCCTCGCTTATAGAAAGGCAACTTTCACATTCAAGGCAGGGGTCACCGCCGTTCTGGTTCAGGCAGTTGATTGCTTTTGCTAAAATTTTAGCGCAACTTGTTTTACCTGTACCGCGAGTACCTGTAAAAAGATAGGCGTGCACGGTTTTGCCCTCTGCCAATTCGTTTTTTAATGTTTCGGTTATGTGTTCCTGACCTACTACATCCGAAAAAGTTTGCGGACGGTATTTTCGGTAAAGCGCCTGATATGCCATTAATAGTCACCTCTGGTATTTCAAATTTACAAAAATTGCGTACTGTAGTGTACGAATGAGCCGATTTACTGCGGCGCACAGGAAAAACTACTTAATGCTGCTCGGTTCCCCGCCTGACATGGTTCGTAGTGTCCCGTCGCACAGGACCCGCCCATTCGCACACTACAGTACGCAAAAGAACTTATTTTTTATTATTTTAACACATTTATAAAAAATTTACAATAGCAAAGATATAAATTGTTGAAAAAATTTCATATCTTTGTTATAATTATTATGTATTATTATATTTTAATAGGAGAACGCTTTATGAAAAACATTACAGTAGATAGTTTATATAATCTTGAAAACAAAATTGTAGCCCCTTTGTTTGAAGGTGCTCTTTATCCTTTTGAAGTATTGCCTAAAATAAGCGATTTTATTAAAAAACTCGGTCCTACACTTGATAGTGAAGTTTATGAAAATAAGGGTGAAAACATCTGGATTGCAAAATCTGCAAATGTAGCCCCTACAGCCTTTATTGCAGGACCTTGCATTATTGGTGAAAACAGTGAAGTCCGCCATTGCGCATTTATACGCGGAAACGCCTTTGTAGGAAATAATTGCGTAGTTGGTAATTCGACCGAACTTAAAAATGTTGTATTAATTGAAAAGGTTCAGGTTCCGCACTATAACTATGTGGGCGACTCGGTTTTAGGTACGGGTTCGCATTTGGGTGCAGGAGCAATAACCTCTAACGTGAAATCCGATAAAACTTTGGTTAAGGTGAAACTCGGTGACGAGGTTATTGAAACGGGACTTAAAAAATTCGGCGCTATGGTTGGTGACGGGGTAGAAGTTGGCTGTGGCTCGGTACTGAACCCCGGAACTGTTATAGGTAAAAATTCAAATGTTTATCCGCTTTCAAGTGTCAGAGGTGTTGTACCGCAAAACAGTATATACAAAAAAGCCGGCGAGGTAGTAGAAAAAAGATGATATTTGAAAAATGGGATATACTTGATGAAAACGGAGAGCCCACAGGTAGAACCGCTTTGCGAGGCGGTTCTACACTGAAAAGCGGTGAATATCACCTGGTGGTGCATATCTGGATTGTTTCAAAGGATAATAAAATTTTAATTCAACGTCGCTCACCGGATAAAAAGTTGATGCCTGGTGAATGGGCGGCAACAGGCGGTGCGGCAATTGCAGGGGAAGATTCCTTTACTGCCGCTAAGCGTGAACTTTTTGAAGAATTAGGAATTGATTCTAACAAGGCTACCCTTAAAAAAATGTTACGTCTTAAAAGAAGAAATTCCTGGCTGGACGTATGGTTTACCGAGTATAGCAGTTCTATAGAAAAACTTACTCTTCAAGAAGAAGAGGTTGCAGAGGTAAAATGGGTAACCTTAGAAGAATTAAACCAAATGATAGAAAACGGGAATTTTCATAACTACGGAAAAGAATATTTTCATAATGTTTTTGAAAAAATTAATGATTACAGAGGCGCTTTGGTATGAGTTTAAAAAAAGAAGGATGCAGTTGCGTAAGGTGCAAGGCATATTTATTTGAAGAGGATGAGGTGGTTTATTGCCCTGTTTGCGGTGCACCTCATCACAGAGATTGTTATGATGCATTAGGTCATTGTGCTTTAGAAGAATTGCACGGCACCGAACTCGAATATTCACCCGAAAAGGTAAGAGAGGCTAACGAAAAGGCAGAAGAAAAACGCGAAGCCGAAAAAACAAAACAAGAGGCAGAAAAACAAATTAACAATACAGTCTGCAATATGTGCGGCGAAAGTTATGAAGCGTATCTTGACAGATGCCCCAAGTGTTCCGCACCTAATTTTTTAAAGGTATCGGGCTTTGAGGGTTTTGATTTTCTAGGCGGCGTACCTGCAGACTATAAAATTGCTGAAAATGTAACAGCGGATGATGTCAAGAAATTTGTTGCTTCCAATACCCACCGCTATGTTCCTAAATTTGCTACAATGAATTCCAAAAATAAAGTTTCTTGGAATTGGATGGCATGTCTTTTTCCTTGCCAGTGGATGTTTTCGAGAAAAATGTTCAAAAACGGAATAATTGTAGGGGTTCTTTCTATAATGGTAACTTTACTGTCTGTACCGCTTGCAACTTTTCTTGAAAGCGTTGGTGGAGCGGATGTTACAAATGCCGTGACTATGGCTGAAATTTTGGCTGATGCTTTGCCTACTATGGAAGCAGCACCCTTGATTTTAACCCTTATAGGCTTTTTGCTTAATATCGGGATAAGGCTTTTTTCGGCAATTTTCGGTGATTATTTTTATAAAAAGCATACCGTAGCGGCAGTGCAAAAAATTAAACTTCAAAGTGAGGATATCGCTAGCGACTACCGTAAATACGGCGGTGTTAATTTGCTTTGGTTTTTAATTGCTACAATGGCACTTAACTATATTCCAATGTTGTTGATTGCGTTTATATGAGGTGAAAACTATGGAAAACAAGAATATTTGCTCATTTTGCGGAACAGAGAATGAGGAAGAGTATAAATACTGTAAAAATTGCGGCAGTGAAATCGTACCTGCGGCTAATGAAGAAAAAGAAACCGAAAATGTAAAAGCGGAAGAATTTGTACCCCCTCAAAATACCGCGGAAAATTCCGATTTTAATTCCAATAACGCTACATATACTACAGCATCTTCGGGCAGTAATTACAAGCGTTTTCCTAATGGAATTATTGCGGATAGTATTTCGGGTGTCAGTTCGGATGAAATGGCACTTTTTATAGGCAAAAAGGCGTATACAATTCTGCCTAAATTCAGTAAAATGGAACTTACAGGCAGTAAGGTGTCTTGGACGTGGCCTGTGGCGGTGCTGGGTTATTTGTTCGGACCTCTTGGCGCGGCGTTCTGGTTTTTTTACCGTAAAATGTATAAACCTGCAGTAATACTTTCCCTTATAGGCGCGGTTCTTACTGTTATTACTACAATTATGACAGGCAGTGTAGATATAAATATTGAGGTTATTACAGAAGCCATAATTAACGGCGATGTGGAAGGGTATACTTCGGCACTGGAGTCCATCTCGGCAGAGGATACGGTTTTCAGTGTAATCGCTGCTTTAATTGAAAATGTTTCAAGCATTGCTACCTGTGTTATTTGCGGTTTGTTTGGACTTAATATTTATAAAAATCACTGCGCTGAAAAAATTATTTCTTACAGAGCCGTTCAAGCCGATTCAAGATACTATAAATTAGGACTCACGGCTATTGGCGGAGTATCGGGCGGAATGGCAACATTGGGTGTTGTTATAATGCTAACGGTTACTAATCTTGCTTCAATTATATCAACACTTATAGGAATTTATTTTTAAAGAGGTTTAATTTTGAAAGTATATTCTTCAATTTTCTTTGATTTGGATAATACCCTGCTCGATTTTCACAAGGCGGAAAACAGGGCTATAAAAAAGGTTTTATCAAAGCACGGTTTGCCTGCAAGTGAGGAAATAGCGAATATTTATTCCCAAATAAATAAAAGTTATTGGGAAAGATTTGAAAAGGGCGAAATTGAAAAAAGTGAAATTTTTGAAGGTCGTTTCAAAACACTTTTTAAAGTAATCGGATGCGGGGGTGACACCGCCGCTATTCAAAAAGATTATTTTGTTTTTCTGTCCGAAGGTTGCGATAAAGTGGACGGCGCAATAGAAATTCTTGAGTATTTGAAAAATAATGGCTATAAAATATACGCTACTACAAACGGTGTTGCTTTAACCCAATTTAAAAGGATAAAAAATTCGGGCTTAGAGCCTTATTTTGACAAGGTTTTTGTGTCCGAAGATACAGGACATCAAAAACCCGAAAAGGAATATTTCGATTATGTAATAGCAAATATTCCCGAAAAAGATAAAACCAGAATGCTAATTATTGGCGACAGTCAAAGTTCGGATATTTTAGGTGGAGTTAATTCAGGGATTGATACTTGTTGGTTTAATTTTAACGGTTCGGAACCTAAATATAAAAGCCAATACGAAATATCTGCACTTTCTGAACTAAAGGGTATACTTTAGAATTAAAACAGGGGATGGCTATGAATAATCATTCTATTACTGAAAATTTTATAAGATATTATCCTGAAAAAATAAATTTTAATAAAAGTTTTAACCGTTCTGAAATTCAGGATGGCTTTGTTTTAAAAATACGCCTTAAAGAAAATCCCAGTAACCGTCAGGAAAAAGTTGTTCTTAAAATTGACGGATTTTTGGAAATTTCTTTAAGGCTTTTAAAACAGGAAGAGGACAGCCAAAATCTTAGCGGATATGACCGCGGCGAGCAGTTTTTCGTTTATGCCGACCAAAACGGTTATTCGCCGATAATTTGCGCTAAATTATATTTGAATAATGAATATAATCCTAAAAGAAACTGTATTAAAATAAGTCTTCCGCTTAACCTTTTTGATGCGGTTAATAACGAACTTTATCTTTTTTATGACGGCGTGCGTTTTTGTTGGATATACGGCGGCAAAATTGTGAACTGTAATTTTCCTTTTGGTGATACTAAAGCAGGTGAATTTGAAGTTCTGTCTGAAAATCTTGCCGATTTTGGTTTTTGCACAGATATAAAATCAATGAAAACCTCTGAAGAAAAAGAGGTTACAAACCGCAGTATTGCATATTATTCATTTTCAGGCTATAACGATTGGGCGGGGGATATAGTAAACTTTTGGCATAACGGTATATATCATTTATTAGTGCTTTACGACCGCCATCATCACGGCAACCGCTTTGGCGAGGGCGCGCATACTACAATTCATTTAACTACCAAAGATTTTAAAAATTGGGAAAATCACGGCGAGGTTTATTCCTTAAAAAATCCTTGGGAAACTTTTGGCACAGGCACTATGTTTTACCATAACGGTAAGTATTATTATACCTTTGGTTTTCATACTTCGCGTGTAATACCCGATGAAAAAACAGCAGGTCATTTACTTAAAAAGTACTATGAAGAAAACGGAGAAACAAGGGCTTTTAGTTACAAAGAAATTTCCGAAAAAGGCTATTTTCCTAACGGCTCCAATTATCTTGTATCGGATGACGGTATAAATTTTACCCCTAGCGAAAAACAGGTGCATTGGGCAGAAAATCCAAGTGTTTATACTAATGCGGACGGAACGCTTACTATGTATGCCGGCTACGGTGCTGACGGTACATGGCAAGCCGATAATATAGACGGTCCTTGGAAAAGGGTAGACTCGGCTTTTCCAACCCTGGAAATGCGCAAACCCAGCGGCTGTTCAACCGAATGTCCTTCAATGTTTAGTTGGAATGGTTATAAGTATCTTTTAATGGGATTTACGGGATTTTTCCAAACCGAAAAAAACGGTAACGAATTTATTGATATGGTACCTATTGGTATGGATATTTATGACGGTTTATGCGTGCCGATGGTTGCTAACTGTAACGGCAGATATATTCTTTCGGGTTGGCTTAACGGTTACGGTTGGGCTTATGTTATAGCGCACCGCGAACTTGTTCAAAAGCAGAACGGAATTTTAGGTATTCGTTGGATGCCCGAACATACCCCTGAGAGAAGGGAAGAAAAACTTTATTGCAGTTTTGCTAATGCCGATAACGGTTTAGAAATTGATTTACAAAAAAGATCTTCTTATTATATAGAATGTAAAATTTCGCCGGAATTTTGCGGCAGGGTAGGAATAGCCTTTAGCGGCGAGGGTAAGCCCTTTGTTTTTAGCCTTAATACAAAAAACTTAAAAGTGCAGGCAAATTATTCGGAAGATACCCTTGCTTTTCCTGATGAACTACCTAGCATTAGCGAATATATAACGGAAAACGGCGCAATAAATAATTTCAAAAATCTTTCGGGCGAAGTTTGGCATAAGGACAGCGTTAATTTTTCAATAGTAAATGTGGAAGAAATTAAAGGCGAATACACTTTAAAAATGATACTCCACTATGAGCCTAAGACCGATGCTACAGTGCTTGATGCCGAAATTGGCTGCGGCAGAACCTTTATTTCAAACCGTCGCGGATTTATCCCCGAAAAACTTACGGTTTTGACCGAAAATGCAACGGTACAAAATCTAAAAATTTATACTATATAAAAAACAGTCACCGCAAAACCTAGGCTTTGCGGTGGCTATTTTTTTAGCCTATTTTAAGTTTTAATCTTAATTTATCACTAATCATGGCAATAAATTCGCTGTTGGTGGGCTTTCCGCGGTCATTTTGAATTGTAAATCCAAAATACGAGTCAAGCACATCAAGATCGCCTCTGTCCCAAGCAACTTCAATAGCGTGTCTTATAGCCCGTTCTACGCGAGAAGCGGTGGTGTTAAAGGTTTTAGCAACTGTTGGGTATAAAAGTTTAGTTACCGAATTTACAATATCACTGTTTTTAACCGATAAAGCAATCGCTTCCCTTAAATAATGATAACCCTTAATATGTGCAGGAACTCCTATTTGATGTATGATTTCTGTTATCATAAGTTCAAGTTCAGGGTCGGTCAGTACATTGTTTTTAAGAAGCAAAGGTTCTTTTTCATTCTTCCAACCCGAAAGTTGAATCACTCTTTCTGCCATTGTGTTTATATCAAACGGTTTTAGAAAATAATAACTGGCGCCTGCTTCAATGGTTTCTTTCTCTAGTCTTGGGTTATCAAATCCTGACATCGCCATAACCATTGGTTTATCTTTAGTATTCATATCTTTAATTCCGCTAAGCACACCCAGTATATCGAGATTCGGCATAAATACATCGGCGAGCACTATATCTGGTTTCTCTTTTTTGATTTTATCCAAAACGCACCGTCCGTCCTTTTCGCACAAAACAACCTCCATACCGTAACTACCAAAAGTTTTGGCACAATTCTTGCCTAATTCCGTTGTATCGTCAGCAATAACGATTTTTAGTTTTTCTTCCATAAAATAATACCTCCTTTATGTTTTGCTTACATATATTACCATAAGTTTCCTAAAAAATCAAGGAAAATTTTAATAAAAAGTATTTTTTAGGCAAATTTCAATTATAATGCGACTTAATAGTCAAAAAATGGAAAATTTAGAGTAAAAAATATTTTCTACTTTTCGCAATTTTCTATTGACAAATTCTGAATTTATGGTATAATAATTTTTGCTTGTTCGGGGCGTTAGCTCAGTTGGTTAGAGCAACCGGCTCATAACCGGTCGGTCCGGGGTTCGAGTCCCTGACGCCCCACCATAGCAAGCAGTAAATCAATGGTTCGGCAAGTCCTTTTTAGATTTAGTATACACTAAGTTTTACGCATCAAGCGTCGCCACGGCTCGCTTTCTGCTACAGGGACTTTCGGTTAAAAACATTCCACCAGAATGTTTTTAAATCCCGAAACTAACGCCCCACCATAGCAAGCAATAAAGTTTTATAAATAGGGGTATGGTGTCAATGGTAGCACACCGGTCTCCAAAACCGTTTGTGAGGGTTCGAGTCCTTCTACCCCTGCCAATTTTGAATGCTCGTGAAACCGCTTGGTTATGCGGTTTGCGGGCATTTTTCTTTTGTGTTAAACAACTCTGCAAATGTAATTTTATTGCTTTAAAATGCCTTTAATGTAATCTTTTTTATAGTCAATGTTAGGTAGATTAATCTTAATTTCAGATGTTCTACAAAGCAGATTGAACAAAAATGAGATACAAATAGCAAAAAT
>JAZQHI010000064.1:0-6844 GCA_045540535.1 Acutalibacteraceae bacterium
GTACCGAGAGAATTCTGGATAGAAAAAGGTATAATTTCGGTGTTTTGCGAAAATTCCCCTAATTCTTCCTTTATTAGACTTAGTCTTTTCTCGGTTTCGGTCTTATTGAGTTTATCGGCTTTTGTTAAAATCACAGTAAAAGGTATTTCGTTAGCCGATAAAAATTCAAGCATAGAAATATCATAATCAGTAGCAGGATGACGCATATCAATAAGTTGAAAAACCATTTTAATATTACGGTTTGAACCAAAGTACCCTTCCATTAGTTCTGCCCAACGCTCTTTTTCGCTGAAAGATACCTTAGCATATCCGTAACCGGGTAGGTCAACAAGACGCACACTGTCAACCTTATAAAAATTGATAGTAATGGTTTTTCCCGGTTTTGAACTAACCCTTGCAATTGATTTCCTGCCGAGTATCTTATTTATAAGTGAAGATTTACCAACATTTGACCTACCACTGAAACATATTTCAGGAACAGTTGAATTTTCAAGTTGAGAAAGTTTTGCAAAAGCCTTTTCAAACTCTGCATTATTAAAATTCACAATAACCCTCCGTATGATATACTAAATTTTAAACTCTTAACGACGGTCTTTGGGGTTGCGGAACCATTTTTTCCTCTAAAGTCCAGGTATTGTCAGAAGTTAAGGTTTCAAAAATAATCGCTTTATTTATTATTTCGTCAACATAACTTACGGGTATGAACTCAATATTTTCCTTAACCTTTTGGTCAACCTCGTCTAAATCGGGCACATTATCTTTCGGAATAAATACCCTCTTTACACCGCCGCGATACGCCGCCATAGACTTTTCTTTTAAACCGCCAATCGCTAATACACGACCTCTGATTGTAACTTCACCCGTCATAGCAATATCACGTGCTATAGGTCGGTTAGTTAAGGCAGAAATAAGACCTGTTGTAATTGTAACACCGGCGGAAGGACCATCCTTTGGAACGGCGGCTTCTGTCGCATGAATGTGGATATCTGTATTTTTATAAAATGAAGAATCAATACCGTATTTTTCGGCATTAGCGCGCACAAAACTTACAGCCGCCATTGCCGACTCTTTCATAACATTACCAAGCGAGCCTGTAAGTTCGATTTTGCCCGTACCTGACATTGTGGCAATTTCGAGTTGCATAATTTCACCGCCAACCTGTGTCCAGGCAAGACCGTTAATAATACCAACCTCGTCATTTTCGAGAATAACATCAGGTTTATAACGGTGTTTACCGAGCATATTTTCAACATCGGTATTTTTAACTGTAACCTTTTTAGCCTCGCCCAGTGCCAGAATTTTAGCGGATTTACGGCAAACCGATGCAATATTTCTTTCAAGTTTTCTAACCCCTGCTTCACGGGTGTAAAAATCAATAAGGGAATAAATTGCATCATCGGTAATTCTAAGTTGATTTTTCTTAATACCGTGACGTTCTATTTGTTTAGTAGCCAAATGTTTTTTAGCAATATTAAACTTTTCTTCCCTTGTGTAACCCGAAAGTTCGATAATTTCCATACGGTCGCGCAAAGGTGCAGGTATTGTATTCAAATTATTTGCAGTTGCTATAAACACCGCGCGGCTTAAATCAAACGGAATCTCAACAAAATGGTCAACGAATGTTGTATTTTGTTCGGGGTCTAAAACTTCCAAAAGTGCTGAAGATGGGTCACCTTTATAATCGCTGCCGAGTTTATCAATTTCGTCAAGCAAAATTAATGGATTTCCGCTGCCAGATTGTTTTACTGCATTAATAATTTTACCAGGCATTGCACCTATGTAAGTTTTACGGTGACCGCGTATTTCGGCTTCATCGTGAATACCGCCAAGTGAAATACGTGCAAAACGCCTGCCCATACATTCGGCAATAGTTTTACCGATTGAGGTTTTGCCCACACCGGGAGGGCCAACAAGGCAAATAATCTGACCTTTTATATCAGGATTTAAAACATAAACCGATAAGAGTTCTAAAATGCGCTCTTTAACCTTTTCCATACCGTAAATATCGCGGTCTAAAATTTTTGCTGCACGCGAAATATCGGCAGTTACCTCTGTAAATGCACACCAAGGCAGTTCTAAGCAAGTATCAAGATAATTGCGTTCTACAGTCCCCTCATGCGAGCCCTGAGGCATTTTTGAAAGTTTTGCAACGTGAGAAGCCAAGGCTTCTTTAACACTGTCAGGCGCGCTGAGATTATTAATTTTTGCATAATAGTTATCAATTTCATCTGCGGTTTCGTCGCCGTAAAGTTCGTTGCTTAAAACTTTAATTTGTTCGCGCAAATAATATTCGCGTTGATTTTCATCAATTGCAGCGCGTGTTTTCTCATTAATCTTTTTATCAATTTCGTTGATTTCACGCTCTTTCAGAAGCAATTCGTAAAGAATTTTTGCACGTGTTACAGGTGAAATTTGCTCTAAAATATACTGCTTGTCATCAAAAGGAGCAGGAATATTAAAAGCGATATAATCCGATATAAAACCTAAATCGGTAGCGTTATCAACCGTCATCAAAAAATCGGGCGCTAGCCCTGGTAAAACAGCGGCATATTTGCGGAATTGATTTTTAATTCTTCTAAGATGAGTTTCTTTATAAACCTCGCGGTTTGTAATCGGTTTTTCAATACATTCGGTTACATCGGCAGTATAAAAGTTTTTGCCGTTTACAAAATTTTTATACTCTGCGCGACAAATTCCCTCTACCAAAACCTTTAAAATTGAATCAGAAACCTTTAAAACCTGCTTAACTTTAACAACACAACCAATATCATAAAGGTCATTACGTTCTGGTTCTTCGGCATAAAAGTTTTTCTGCGTTACAACAAATAAAAGACGGTTGCTTTCCATTGCGCTTTTAAGCGCGTTAGCCGATTTTTTTCTTGCAACATCAAAAGATGCTGTGTTTTTTGGAAAAACAACCAAACCCCTAAGGGCTAAAAGCGGCATAGTTACCGCTGTTTCATTAATACTAACCAAAATTTTTTACTCCCAATCAACTGTTTTATAAATTGCAGTAGCATACAAAGCGTCGTTCACAAATAAAAACGATACTGTATTTTCGGAAAACTTATATTTTATAACCTTTCCCTCATTTATACCGAGTACATAAAACGAATTGTTTTCGTTAAATTTTTCCTCTGTATATTTATAATCCTTTAAAGAATCAGTTATTTCTACACTAACGGTACCTGTTTCAAAACCAAATGCTTTTTTAAAAGACACCAAATAAGAAATACCGTTTTCAACCTTATCTTTATAATAGTAATACTGAAAACTACCGCTATCAATCTGGACGGTTTCTTCGCCCTCAACTACATTAAATACTGCTTCTTCAACCGTATTATATGCTTCTTCAAGTTCGTTTTTAATTACTTCAACATCTTCGCCCAAAGAATACTTACTTTCGGGCATTGAACCGAGTTTTGCATAGTATTCTACATCTACTGCTCCGCTATTAGAAGAATTATCATCTTTCTTACAAGCGGCAAAAGAAAATAAAAAGACTATAGAGAGTGTAAAACATAAAAGTTTTTTCATTTTTATCACCTTAATTATGTTTGTTAAGTTTTTTAAGTAAGCCGTCACGCAAATTCCATAAATCTTCGGATAAATCAACATAATAAGCGTGCGGATTTTCGAAACGGGTAACTTCATCCCAAAGAGAATCGACCTGCTCGGCTCTGTATTTAGAGATTTCCAAAACAGAGGGATTTTCATAAACCTGTTTACCGTTTTCAAAAACTTTAACCTGCAATTTTTTTGCAACGAAATTTGTAACTACTTTGCGTTTCCAAGTGTGCACCGGATCAAATATTTCATAAGGTTCGCTGCTGTCAATTTTTTCGTAACCCAAAGTAATAACATCTGCAATAGCCTTTCCACTTTCGCGGTCATAAAGTCGCCAAGGAATTTTAACGCCCGGTAAAGTGACTTTTGCGGCATTTTCGCTAATTTTAATCTTAGGTATAATTTCGCCGTTCTTTTCAACTGCGGCAAGTTTATATACACCGCCAAACACAGCCTCGCTTGAAGCGGTTATAAGGCGTTCGCCAACACCGTAACTATCAACCTTAGCACCTTGGAAAATCATATCTCTGATTAAATATTCGTCTAACGAATTTGATACGCAAATTTTACAGTCGGGATAACCTGCATCATCAAGCATTTTACGTGCTTTTTTAGAAATATAGGTAATATCGCCGCTATCAATTCTAATACCTTTTGGTCTTTTACCAAGAGGTTTTAAAACCTCGTCAAAAACCTTTATCGCGTTAGGAATACCTGATTTTAAAACGTTATAGGTATCAACTAACAAAAGACAACTGTCGGGATAAGCCTTGGCATAAGTTTTAAAAGCGGTATATTCGTCGGCGAAAAGTTGTACCCAACTGTGCGCCATAGTGCCCGCAGCAGCAACGCCGAAATCTTTAGCCGAAAGTACACAGGAAGTACTTGTACAACCTCCTATTATGGCCGCGCGTGCGCCGTAGTAAGATGCACCGTAACCGTGGGCTCTTCTTGCACCGAATTCCATAACTGCGCGACCTTCTGCCGCGCGAACAATACGGTTTGCTTTTGTAGCAATTAGTGACTGATGGTTAATAACAAGCAACAACATTGTTTCGACCATTAAGGCTTGCATAATAGGACCTTTAACAGTAACAATCGGCTCTTGAGGAAAAATTACCGTACCCTCAGGAACAGCCCAAACGTCACAAGTGAACTTAAAATTACGCAAATACTCGATAAAATCTTCCCTGAAAAGATTTAAACTTTTTAGATATTCAATGTCCTCAACAGTGAATTTCAAATTGTTCATATATTCGATAAGTTGTTCAAGACCCGCCATAATGGCATAACCGCCCTTATCAGGTACACGGCGAAAGAACATATCGAAATATGTCACAGTATCTCTCATCTCGCTGTCAAAAACACCGTTTGACATAGTGAGTTCATAAAGATCCATCAGCATTGTAAGATTAAGATTATTATTTACCATATCAGGCTACACAACCTTTCAAATTACATTTTTTCGGGAGCATCAATCTTCATTAATGTTAATACATTTTTAATTACAGTAGCCGTAGCGGCGCAAAGAGTAAGTCTTGCTTGCATTAAGGACTCGTCCTCAACTTTAACGCGGCAAGCGGCATAGAATTTGTGGAATCTTGTTGCGAGTTCCTGAACATAATGTGTAATTTTTGCAGGGTCATAACTCTTTGCAGAAAGAATAATCTCATCAGTAAGAGCCGCAATGTGAAGAATAAGTTCACGTTCTTCTGCACTGCTTAGTTTTTGAAGTTCCTCAGAAGAAACTGAGCGTTTGGTTATTCCCTCGGCGTTAAGATTTCTAATAATACTGCAAATTCGAGCGTGTGCATACTGCACATAATAAACAGGATTACTGTTAGACTGATTAACCGCTAAATCAAGGTCAAAATCAAAGTGGCTGTTAGGTTCACGAAGATTAAAGAAAAATCTTGCGGCGTCAATCGGAACTT
The DNA here is from genome assembly GCA_045540535.1 of Acutalibacteraceae bacterium. Lineage (GTDB taxonomy): Bacteria > Bacillota > Clostridia > Oscillospirales > Acutalibacteraceae > UBA737. Next base: position 5,502 of record JAZQHI010000064.1, read on the forward strand.
CATCAAGCAAAGTAACAAGTGTAATGGCTTTTCCTGAACGCTTAGAAGCCTTTATAACCTCGCCGTCACGAACCAAACGTACCATTTGCATAAGCACGACATCTAGGCGGTCAGCATCAACACCAAGCGCTGTAAGTGCGCCTTTAAGACGCGGAACATAACCGTGATGGTCGGCACCTAAAATATCAATAGCCTTTTCAAAATTACGGGTTACGAGTTTATTGTAATGATAAGCAATATCGGGTACTACATAGGTTGGTACACCGTTAGCGCGAACAAGCACAAAATCTTTATCGCAACCGAATTCGGTCGCTTTAAACCAAAGTGCACCCTCTTCGGTATAGGTATATCCACTTTGCTTTAAAAGTTCAATAATACGGTCGGTTTCGCCGTTATTGTGAAGTGTACTTTCTTTAAACCAAGTATCGTATTTAATACGGTATTTCAAAAGGTCACGTTCAAGACCTTCAATATTCTTAGGTAATGCAAATTCTACCAAAGCGGCTCTGCGTTCGGTTTCACTCTTTTCAACAAAACTGTCGCCATGAATTTCTGCAAAAGCCTTGGCGTGAGCAATAATATCTTCACCGTGATAAGAATCCTCCGGCATTTCAATGCCGTCCTTATAAAGTTGCAAATATCTTAAATCAAGCGACAAGCCAAATTTATTAATTTGGTTGCCTGCATCGTTAATATAGAATTCGCGTTCGGTATTATAACCTGCGGCTGATAAAACTGCGGCAAGGCAGTCACCCAAAGCACCGCCGCGGGCGTTACCTATATGCATAGGACCTGTTGGGTTAGCGGAAACGAATTCAACCAAAACACGCTTGCCCTCACCGTAATTACTTTTACCGTAATCTTCACCTTTAGCCTCAACGTCGGCTATTATATCAGCATAATATTTATCGTTTAAAAAGAAATTAATAAAACCTGGTCCTGCAATTTCGGCAGATTTAATATATGAATTTTCAAAATCACAGTTTGCAATTATAATTTCTGCAATTTGGCGCGGTGCCTTATGAAAAAGTCTTGCCCAAACCATTGCGGCGTTAACTGCATAGTCACCATGCTCTCGGTTAGAGGGAACTTCAACATTAAATGCTGTAAGTTCGTTCTTTTCGAGAACGCCCTCGTCCATCGCTTTGCTTACTGCATTTATAATTGCATTATTTATTTGTTCCTTTGCTTTTGTTACTAAAACTGACATTTTAATTTACTCCTCTTATAGAAATATTTACGCTGTTATGACTAATAACACGCAAATCAGAATCTATTGTATATTTTAATTCAATCTCGCCGCCGTTAGCATTAAGATTATAATTTAAAACTTCACCAAATAT
>JAZQHI010000065.1:0-2288 GCA_045540535.1 Acutalibacteraceae bacterium
GAACGTGCAGACGCTCTCTTCGAGCAGGCTAGCGAAGCCGCTAAGGCTCGCCGTGCTCACCTCGAGAAGTTGGTTGAACTTTACGGTAAGCAGTAATATCGCTTAAAACACAAAAAGACTTGTTCACAAATGTGAACAAGTCTTTTTTTATGCCTGAGGCTATAAAACTCAGGCATTTCTATTTTTATTTTGTTTTTAAATATTCATCAATGGATTTTGCCGCAGTTTTACCAGCACCCATTGCAAGAATTACGGTTGCCGCACCTGTTACGGCATCGCCCCCGGCATACACGCCCTCGCGCGTAGTAGCCATGCTATCATCAACAACAAGGCAACCTTTTTTGTTAACTTCAAGTCCCGAAGTTGTGGTACGTATCAGCGGATTAGGTGAAGTTCCAAGCGCCATTATTACCGTATCCACAGGAATTGTAAATTCCGAATTTTCTATAACTTCAGGTCTTCTGCGACCCGTTGCATCAGGTTCGCCAAGGCGCATTTCTACACATTCAACCGCGGTCACATAACCATTTTCATCACTAATAATGCGCGTCGGGTTGCAAAGGAGTTTAAACTCAATTTCTTCCTCTTTAGCGTGGTGAATTTCTTCCTTACGGGCAGGCATTTCCTCCTCGCCCCTACGGTAAATTATATAAACGTGCTCCGCACCAAGACGTTTTGCACATCTTGCCGCATCCATCGCAACATTCCCGCCGCCGACTACTGCTACCGAGTTTGAATGCTTTATCGGGGTATCGTAATCGTTAAGATACGCTTTCATAAGATTTATACGGGTCAAAAATTCGTTAGCAGAATAAACTCCTACACTGCTTTCACCCTCAATTCCCATAAACATAGGAAGTCCCGCACCTGAGCCAATGAAAACAGCCTCGTAGCCCATATCAAAAATCTCATCAACCGACAGTGTTTTTCCTATAACCATATCGGTCATAATTTCAACGCCTAAAGCCTTTAAGCCGTCAATTTCCTTAGCAACAATCGCTTTAGGAAGACGGAATTCGGGAATACCGTAAACCAGTACACCGCCTGCGGTGTGAAATGCTTCAAAAACGGTTACCTTGTAACCTAGTTTTGCAAGATCACCGGCACAGGTAAGTCCTGCAGGACCCGAACCTATAACCGCAACTTTTTTGCCGTTAGGTACTTGCGGTTTAGCCAAATTCTTATAATTTTTCATATAATAATCAGCAACAAAGCGTTCAAGCCTACCTATAGCCACGCTTTCGCCTTTTATACCTCTTACGCAATTACCCTCGCACTGACGTTCTTGCGGGCAAACTCTACCGCATACAGCAGGCAAAGAATTTGTTTCGCTAACCTTTTCATAAGCCGCCTTGAAATCGCCCTTTGCCACAAGTGAAATAAACTCGGGTATTTTAACATTAACGGGACAACCCTTAACACAAACGGGATTTTTGCAGTTAAGGCAACGTTCTGCCTCGTTTATAGCCATTTCTTCTGTATAACCAAGTGCTACCTCATCAAAATTTTTATTTCTGACAAGCGGTTCTTGTTGCGGCATTTCATTCTTGATTGGTGACATATTAGCCATTGACTGTAGCCTCCAATCTGCAAGAATGCGCCTCTTCGGTGCGGTAAAGTCCGTTTCTGCGGCTTAGTTCATCAAAATCTACTAAATGACCGTCAAAATCAGGGCCGTCAACACAAGCAAATTTTATCTCGTTCCCTACCTTAACTCTGCAACCGCCGCACATACCCGTACCGTCAATCATAATCGGATTAAGACTAACTATTGTCCGAATTCCCTTTTCTTCGGTGGTTTTTGCAACAAATTTCATCATAGGAATAGGACCAATAGCAATTACCAAGTCATATTCTTCCGCTTCTATAAGGCGCTTTAAAACATCTGTTACAAAGCCTTTTTCACCATAAGAACCGTCGTCCGTAGTTACATAATAATTGTTGCTGACCTCACGCATTTCATTTTCAAGGATTACAATATCCCGATTTCTGAAACCTGCTATAACAGTGGTATCAACCCCCATATTGAAAAGGGTTTTAGCCTGTGGGTAAGCGATAGCGCAACCAACACCACCGCCTATTACAATTGCCTTTTTGGCATTTCCAAATTCGGTAGGCATACCTAAAGGACCAACACAATCACAAATAAAGTCGCCCTTATTTAAAGCGGCTAACTTTTTAGTAGTAAAACCTACCGCCTGAAAAATTATTGTAAGCGAACCGCTCTGCCTGTCAAAATCGGCAACTGTAAGGGGTATGCGCTCGCCTTTTTCGTCCACCCTGATTAT
>JAZQHI010000066.1:0-10240 GCA_045540535.1 Acutalibacteraceae bacterium
CCATTGCCTGTGCCATATACTTATACTTATCACCTGTTGCAGGAGCGTTGTATTCCATAACTGTAGGAAGAATTATAGCGTTAGCTACACCGTGGGGTGTATCATAAAGAGCACCGAGCGGATGGGCCATTGAATGAACGATACCAAGGCCTACGTTTGAAAAGCCCATACCTGCAACGTACTGACCGAGAGCCATTCCTTCTCTACCCTCTGCAGTATTATCAACAGCACCGCGGAGTGAACGGGCAATTATCTCAATTGCTTTGAGATGGAACATATCTGAAAGTTCCCATGCGCCCTTTGTGATATAACCCTCAATAGCATGGGTCAAAGCATCCATACCGGTAGCCGCAGTAAGAGCCGCAGGCATAGAATTCATCATATCAGGGTCAACTACAGCGCAAACAGGAATATCGTGGGCATCAACACAAACGAACTTGCGCTTTTTCTCAACATCGGTAATAACATAGTTAATAGTAACCTCTGCCGCAGTACCTGCAGTTGTAGGAACAGCAATAATCGGAACACAAGGATTTTTAGTAGGTGCTACACCCTCTAAAGAGCGCACATCGGCAAACTCAGGGTTAGTTATAATAATACCGATAGCCTTTGAAGTATCCATAGCGCTACCGCCACCGATTGCTACTATACAGTCAGCGCCTGCGGTTTTGAATTCTTCAACACCGTGTTGCACATTTTCGATTGTGGGGTTAGCCTTGATATCTGTGTAAAGAGAATAATCAATAGCGGCTTTATCCAAAAGGTCGGTAACCTTTTTAACTATACCGAATTTTAAAAGATCAGGGTCTGAAGTTACAAAAGCCTTTTTAAAGCCTCTGTTCTTTATCTCGTCAGGGATAGCATTAATTGCGCCCGCGCCGTGATAAGAAGTTTCATTTAGCATAAATTTGTTCATTTTTATCACCTTTCAGTTTTAAAATTTATTTAAAGCCCCTTGGCTTAAAGATTACTTATTTTCTATTTGTTCTAAAATGCGTAAAGCCTCTTTGTGATATACCTCTATTCCCTCGCGTTCTTCAAGCAAAGTATCAGACACTCTTCGAATAGAGATTTGCAACCCCTCGGTCAAAGGGCCTAAATCTTCGGATTCTGTAAATGAATAAAAATCTTCACCAAGCGGTATCGGCTCGCCGTCAAAAATGCCGCCCTCTGCATTGAGATTTTTAAAATACTCTACCGAATCTTTATCGGTTATAAAAAGTAAAGCCTTTTCATCCGCCGCGATAACCGCCTGCAATTTTGAAAGTATGGAATTTTTATACTGAATATTTCCGTTATTGCTAAAACTGCAATTTACTAACTGAATATTAACCTCGCCGTCACCGTTGACATCGGTCGCCTTTTCCTTAAAATAATCCGAAACCAAGGTCACCTGACTGTCAAGCACAGGTGTGTAGGAAAAATAAACGATTTCCAAATCAGGATTTTTTCTTGAAGCGCACTGAGTAATTAAAACCGATAGCACAATAAATATTGATACTAAACTTATAACCCACCATTTATACTGAAACCAGAAATTATCCCATTTTTCCTTAGGGGTTGTGGGTACAATAGCAACCTCGCTTGGCTTAGGACCAGCATCCAACTCGCCCTTTTGCATTTTTTTAAGTTTCAAAAATTCTTCACGCGCGCGGCGTTGTTCTTCAATTATATCATTTTTATTATCTGCCATAATTTTACACCTTTTAAAAATTCTTTATTAATTTTACCACAATATTACACTTTTTTCAAGTAAGCATACTGTCAAAAAATAAAGTTTTAAATTCGGTAACAATTTATTAATTTAATCCACCTAAATTGTATTTGATTTAAGCAAAGTAATGTGGTATACTCTACCAAAAGGAGATGTGAAATATGGAATACCGTATTGAACACGATTCTATGGGTGAAGTTAAAGTCCCGAAAGACAGATTGTGGGGCGCACAAACCCAAAGAAGTATTGAAAACTTTAAAATCGGCGTAGGAACTCATACTATGCCCGAAGAAATTATAAATGCATTTGGAATACTTAAAAAAGCGGCGGCTATTGCTAACAGTAAAATTAATCCCGAAAAAATGACCGAGCAAAAACTAAATGCCATTAGTACCGCTTGTGACGAGGTTATAAACGGTTCGCTGAACGGTCATTTTCCGCTTGTTGTCTGGCAAACAGGTTCAGGCACGCAATCAAATATGAACGCTAACGAAGTTATTGCCAACCGAGCAAATGAGTTACTTAAAGAAAAACTACTACACCCTAATGATGACATTAATATGAGTCAATCTTCTAACGATACATTCCCTACCGCTATGCATATTGCGGCGGTAACTGTTATTGAAGATAAACTAATCCCCGCGGCAGAAGAATTAATTAACACCTTTATACGCCTTGAAAAAGAAAACTTGGATGTTATTAAAAGCGGAAGAACACATCTTCAGGATGCCACACCAATTAAATTCAGTCAAGAAATTAGCGGTTGGCGAACCAGCCTTGAAAAAGATGTCCAACTGCTGAAATCAGCAGTAAAACCGCTTTACGAATTGGCTTTGGGCGGAACGGCAGTAGGTACGGGAATTAATGCACCAAAAGGATTTGATACGTTGGTTGCAAACGAAATTGCAAACATAACCAACAAGCCTTTCTTAACTGCGGAAAACAAATTCCACGCCCTCACTTCAAAGGACGAACTCGTTTTTGCTCACGGCGCAATTAAAGCACTTAGCGCAGATATGATGAAAATTGCTAACGATATACGGTGGTTGGCATCAGGTCCGCGTTTGGGACTTGGAGAAATAAAAATCCCCGAAAACGAACCGGGTTCTTCAATAATGCCGGGTAAGGTTAATCCTACTCAGTGCGAAGCCGTTACAATGGTAGCGGTACAGGTTATCGGTAACGATACTGCAATAGGTTTGGCGGCGTCACAAGGTAATTTTCAACTAAACGTATTTATGCCCGTTTTAATCTATAACTTTTTAGAATCAGCAAGGCTTTTAAGCGAGGCTATTATTTCTTTTAATAAAAATTGTGCTATCGGTATTACTGCTAATAAAGAAAAAATGCATAATAATTTGCATAACTCTTTAATGTTAGTTACGGCGCTAAATACCCATATAGGATACGAAAATGCCGCAAAAACCGCAAAAAAAGCGTTTGAAGAAAATATTTCTTTAAAACAAGCCTGCGTAAAACTGGGATTTTTAACAAGTGAAAAATTTGACGAGGTATTCCGCCCTGAACAGATGGTTTAAAACGTTAATTCTGTTTCAAAATTTAGATAACATAATACTAACGCCTTTCTTAACTGATGTGTTAAACTCATTAAGAAAGGCGTTTTATAATTTATTTATTCTTTTTACTTACTTTAATTCTTGACCAAAGGCCAATAATTATTTGACCGGGAATTCCTAAAAAGAAAATTTTAGGAATGTTTATACCGAAAATAAAAAATACCACAAACAAAGTTGCAAGCGAAGACCACATAAGTAACGATATTATAAAGAAATTTCGTTTGTGGTTAAACCAAATCGAATTAAATACTAACCAGACTATAAGGGTTATAGGGATAGCAAAAAGGAACGGCAAAAAGGAGTATTTAAGCGTTTCGGTAAAAATATCTATCATAAAAAACACGAAAGTCGCCACAAGCCACACAAGTAAAATACCCATACCCGATATTAAGGCTTGATTTTTAACCTTAACCTTTTTATTAGCGCTGTTATCCACTGTCTTTTTTTCGTCGGAATGGTCTTGCACCAAATAATCAAGTGTTACATTAAACATTTGGGCTATTTCCAAAAGGGTTGCAATTTCTGGCAGCGAGTCACCTTTTTCCCATTTTGAAACCGATTTATCGGAATAATGCAATTTTTCAGCAAGTTCCAACTGTGTCATACTGTTAGATATACGTAAATCATATATATTTTTTGCAATTACTAATTTAATATCGCTCATAAATTACCTCTAAGAATTCTTATATTTTATATTTTACCATAAAATCACAAAAAAGTAAAACCTTTTTAATTTAAAATTTTTATAAACAAATAATTAGCAAATTATTGCAACGCTATAATAAAAATGTTATAATAATATTATGGAGGGTTAATATGAATAAAACAATTAAAATTTTACGTAGCATTTTTTGTGTTTTGTTATGTTTAGGCTTAACTTTTAGTACTGTTGCCTGCAAAAAGCAGAATGTTCAAAGCGAACTTAGCGATGAATATGAAATTGTGTATGAATATTTAGAAGAATCTTCTGTAACAGGAAGTGAAGAAAACGGGCAGAATACCACTTCTTCGCAAAATTCTGCAAGTAATACTAATTCAAGTAAAAATGAAACTGTTTCTACCGAATCTCAGAAAACCAATTCGCAAACAAACAATAATGATATAAGTTCTGTTTCTTCCGAACCTAAAAAAGATAAAGTTTATAAAACAGCAGACGAATTGTTTGAAGATGACCCACCGTTAGATTCTATTGTTACACTTGATATCGAGCCTTATGCCAAAGGCAAATATAAAATAGTAAGCGGTTCATACATATCAAATGATTCATCTATTGTATATGTTTCTTCTGGCAAATTTGCCATTCGTTATACGGAAGAACTTAACGCTTGGCAAAAGGCCGTTCCATCGGGCAGTTTTATTGCCCACCAAGGCTTTAACGGTTGGATAGATAAAACTTATTTAGGTGGCGGCGAAACCTCTAACGGAACATACCCTTCCAACACCAAAGAAGCCGCAGAACACGCAGTTCGTTTAGGTTATAAATTTATTGAACTTGATATAACCACCACAAAAGACGGCGTTTGGGTTGTAAGCCACGATGCCAACTCAAAAGAACTGCTGACCGACTTAAATAAAGAATCTTTACCGTTCACCGCAATGCTTTCTGCCGTTGTTAGCAAAATGAAAATTCAGCGCAAATGGAAAGGCGGCGGTTATTGGGAATTCAGCGATAAAATTCAAAAAGAATCTGTTCCAACGCTTGAAACTGTATTCAAATATATGCAGAATAATGATGCGTATATTATTTTGGATAACAAATCACTTTCGCACCATGCCTTTACCGACAAAGAATATGATACCCTTGCAGACCTTATAAACAAATATAATATGGGTAACCGTTGCGCCGCTTATGCTGAGTGTTTAAAGCCGCTTACCGACCGTATTCACGGTTTGATTGCCTGTTATTCTTCTCTACCCTCTCATGACGAGCAATCCGCATACAACATTATGAGTTCTTACGGCAATTTTATGCTTAGCGCAAGTATTGGTGAATACACCAATTATTTAGCATTTGCAAAAAAATACAACGTTCCTTTAGCGGTATGGGTTGTTGACGATTACAAAACCGCTGATACTGTTTTTTCAAACGGTGCAGATTATGTTTTAACAAATTATTGCTTACCAAAAAATGTAGATTTTAAGGATTACCAGACAATTAAAAGTTTCGGTTTAAGCGATTTTGCCACAGAAAACAGAACAAACAGCGCTACTGCCTTATATACAGACAGTAACGTTACCGTTACTTCTGCCGACCAAGGCGCTGCCCAACTCTCACTAGGATTTAGCGAGTTAGGGTTAAAAACCGGAGATATAATCACTCTTTCGGCTGAATGTGCTGTTAGTAGCGGAGAAGCATTTATTAAAATTTGCACCGACGGCAGTTCAACTTTGCTTGAAGCCACACGGACAATCACGGATAAAAACACCATATATTATATTGTTAATGACGATAACGGTGCCAGTTTATCCGCTAACCTTGAAGTTAAAAACGGCAGTGCCGCTTTTTCAGGGGTTAAAATTTCAATACTGCGCGAAACTGCACGCGGTGAAAAATAATAAAAGTTAATATATTAATATTAAAGGTGCCGACTCAACTTTTTAAGTTAAGTCGGCACCTTAATTTATTCATTAAACATTAACTTCCATAATTTTACGGATAAATTCCTTTATCACATAAAGTTCACTCATCTTTGCGCCTTTAAGCCACTCTTTTTCGTAAGATTCAAGCCAAATTTCTGATTCTTTTTTCCAAGTTTCTCTATCCTTATCATTAACGATAATTTCTACCGCTTCATTAAGTAAGGCTACACCCTCGGTCGCATTGATAATGCTTTCAATAACATTCTTGCTATCAGGTAACGCTTTTAATTTTTCAGCAATTTCGCGGCATTCTTCTGCCAATTCTTTAGCGGAGGTAAAATCTTTGAAATAATCTTTACTTTTCCAGGATACCCAACAGAAGAAAGAATACCAAGTAGCGCTTTCGGCATGAATTTCAGCAACGCGGTCGATAAGCGGTATAATATTTGTTTCGCTGCCGTAAACAAAGTAAGAAACTGCTTTTTCAAAGTTTTCATCAACCTTGGTATCAACTGTCCAGCCGCAAACTGCACCTAAAGTTGTTCCGTAAAGCGCACATTCCGGTGAGGACGGATGACCGTAGTCGCCCCAGTTTGTATTTAAAATACCCAACCCGCCGTGATTTTTGCAGTGACGTGCAAACTTAGTAATATTAGGAATTGCTATCACAGGTCGCTCAATAAGTCTTGTCCATGAAGTAGTACCGGGGCATACAATTTGTGTTAGTCCCTGCTCTTTTACGCGTATTACCTTTTCTTCGCTCGGATTACTGTCATAAGCCCAGTTAAGAAGCACAGTATCTTTAGGAATACGATCAAGCGCATCGGGGTATTTAAGCGCAATATCGCCCCACATCATAACCTTTTTGCCCATTTCGGTTACATGGCCGATAATTTTTGCAACAAAATCACAATAAAGTTTGCTGGCATCCTTACCCTCGTTTCTGCCTTTTCCAAGGTCAAAGGTTTCATCACAACAAATGTTAAAGTATTCCGAACGGAAAAGCGGCAAATACTGGTCAATAAGCGAACAAATCATCTCGAAACTTTCGGGGTTAGATGGGTCTATTGTATGATGTTCCATACGGTCTTTCCAGAAATGTTGCTTAGATTCAAACCCTTCAAGTTCGCATAAATGCTTATATTCTTCTTTCATAAGCAGATGATACAAATGACCAAAACTTGAAAGCGAGGGCACAAAATCTATGAAATTATCATAACAGTACTGGTCAATTTCAAGAATATCTTCAACTGTCAAATAATCGTCTTCGGTTTTACCATCATTGCTGAACTCGATTAAATCAAAGGTATGCTCAACGTAAAGTTGTAAAGAATTCACCTTTAATGCAGCCAAGCGGTCAACCATTTTTTTAACACCCTCAACCGAAGGTACGCGACCGCGTGTAGCATCATGATAAAAACCGCGATACTTCAAATCGGGATAATCGTTAATCTTAAGTATCGGCAAATCACAGCCGTAAGCGGTGATTAACTGCGAAAGTGTTTTAATTCCGTAAAAACAACCTGCTTCATCGCCACCCTCAACAGTAATACCTTTTTCGGTAATTAAAAGATTATATTCTTCTGATTTTAAAGCATTATTTAACGCTATAGTTACTGCATTTTCAATTTCACCGTCAACACGGCAAAATTTGTGTGAAGTACCTGTTGCTTCAGCCATTTGACGTCTTAAAGCAGCGGCGGCTTTTACAATGCGGTAATCAAGCATTCCGCTAAGTTTAACGGTACTGCCCTTAATGTTAAAACTTCCCTTTTCCTCAACGAGTGTTTTAGGGGTTGGTAGCAATTGATATTTCATAACAATCACCTTTCCTTTATGATAATTTTTTAATTTTCTAACTGCGCCGAAATAACGGTTTAATTAATTTTGTGAAGTAACTTCACTGTTATTCGGTGTTTCGTTTTTGCTCTCTGTCGGTGTAGTGGGTTTAGACTCGGTAGGTGTCTTTTCCTCAGAAGTAACCGTTTCAGATGTTACAGGCGGTTTGGATTCTAAGGCAGACTCTGTGGTTGAAGAAATTGTATTATCCCCTACCGTAGATTCAACCGAATTTTCGGGTACAGAACCGCTCTCATTTAAGGATGCATTTGCATCAACATTAGGTTGTGAATTGTTTTCAGTACCGCTATTTGAATCCGTAGGCGGCAAAGGTTCAGTAGTTGTCGATTCGGTAGTAGTTCCTGACACACTGTCACTAACAACAGGTGTTTCCACCGTAGTGCCGCTTGTTACTTCGCTTGTTGAAGATTCCTCACTAGAAGAATTTCCTATAGTAGTATAATTATCGGGTTTACTACCCTCTTTATAATAACCCGAACCTTTTTTATAAACATCTGCACTGTCTTCAAAGGTTTTCTTTTCTACATCTTTATGTATTGTTTTCATTACATCCCGCCATATTGTAGCCGCGGCGGAAGTGCTTTTGATTTGTTGCGGCATATCAAAACCGTACCAAACTGAACCAACATAGTAAGGTGTACCTGCAACCATCCAAAGATCGTTTGATTCACTTGAAGTACCTGTTTTAGCATAGGCTTTAAGCGAATAGTTGAATCCGCGTATACCGCTGCCCGTTCCCTCACTACCGTAAACAACGCCTTGTAACAAATGGTTCATTATAGTAGCGCTTGCAGGCGAAATTACCTGCGAGCCGATTGTATCGTATTCTAAAACGGTTTCACCGTCAGTATTTACAACTTTATGGTATGTAGTAGGTTCGTGGAAAACGCCCTGATTACCGAAAATCGCATAAGCCGCCGCAGATTCGGTAGTTGTCATACCGTACTCGCAACCGCCAAGCGCTAACGAGGCTAAATTCTTATCAACCTCGGTCAAATGTTTGCAGTTTAATTTGTTGGTAAGGAAATCAAACGAAGTATCAATACCAATTTCCTGTAATAAACGTACAGGTATTGTATTAGCAGATTTTCTTATCGCATAGTCAACCGTTATAGTACCTTTATAGTAGCCATACCATTCTTTAGGACCTTTTTTACCGTCAGGATAATAATTTTCAATCGGCTTATCTTCCACTTTAGAAGTATAATGCACAATATCCTTATCAATCGCCAAAGCATACACGCCCAAAGGTTTCATAGTAGAACCCGGTTGACGCGGAGCATCGGTTGCGCGGTTAAGACCGCGGTTAACCGTTTTCTCGCCCGCTCCCCCTACAATACCTACAATATGACCCTCGTAATCCATAATAGTCATTGCAGACTGTGCGTGAACTGTTTCGCCCTGAAGATTAGTACCTTTAAGTTTAAAATATTTATCCGTGTTTAAGTAAACCTCTTCCATAGCCGACTGTATGGAAGAATCGAGAGTAGCGTAAATTTTAAAGCCACCGTTATATAGCATTGTAGAAGCGATATCTTCGCTACAGTTATACTTAACAGCCAAATCGCCGATTATATCATCAATCAAAGCATCAACAAAATAACTGTTAATTTCAACCTCATAATCATTCTTTTGAGTATTGTCAAGTTCAACATTTTTTTTATAAGCATCAACAAACTCTTCACTGTCAATAAATCCTAACTCGTGCATTTTCTCAAGCACTAAATCGCGGCGCTCGTTGTTGTTATCCATACCTGTTACAGGATTAAACTTTGAAGGGTTTTGGGTAATCGCGGCAAGGGTTGCGCACTCTATAAGGGACAAATCCTCAACGTTTTTATTAAAATAATAGTTGGATGCCACTTGCACACCGCATATACCGTTACCAAGTGCTATTGTGTTAAGATAAGCCTCTAAAATCTGGGTTTTATTAAGTTCACGCTCTATAAGCAAAGCACGGATAATTTCACGAATCTTACGCAAAGCGTTTCTGCCCTTATCAAGCGTTATGTTTTTAATAAGTTGTTGGGTTATTGTTGAACCGCCGAATTCGGTATCATCAAACTTAAAGAAATAGTTACCTATAGCACCAAAAGTTCTTCGCCAATTTATACCCTTGTGGGTTTTAAAGGTTTCATCCTCAATAGCGATAAATGCGTTTTTAAGATTTTCTGGCATTCGGTCAATATTTACCCAAATGCGATTTTCATCACCGTGAAGACGTTGGTATTCCTGCCATTCGCCCGCCTCATCCCTGACATAGATAATAGAGGTCATATTAAGTTCAAGGTTTTTAATATTCTCGGCAATACTTGCTGAAGAAAAAAGGTCAATTTTTAAACCCCGTTCTTTATATTCAGGTACAGCCGTAGCACCTATTAAAATTGTAACAATCAAAAGAAAAGATAAAACAATTACCATTTTCTTAAAAATCTTTTCCATATACCTATTTCCTTTCCAAAAAATGAACATAAATATACGTTTACATCATACCATTATTCCCCTGAAT
>JAZQHI010000067.1:0-6449 GCA_045540535.1 Acutalibacteraceae bacterium
TCTCACATTCCGTAAACCTGCTAATAAGAAAATCGGTTTTATCACTTGGGAGATACTTTTTATTTTCATTTATAAACTTAACTGCTTCTATGCTTTTCATTTATACTTCCCCTCTACTAAAAGTACAACATTAATATACCATAGTATTTCAATATAGTCAAGCATTAGAATACAATAGTATTGTAATACTTTAACAGGAAGGAAATTTTTATGCTTAACGAAAGATTAAGAGAAATCCGCACTGCAAAGAAACTAAGTCAGGTTGAATTAGCGCGTCTTTTAGGCGTAACCAAACAATGTGTTTCAAATTGGGAGAATGACAATATTCAACCGTCTATTGAAATGCTTGTAAAGATTGCAACCGCGCTTCAGGTTTCAACCGATTATTTACTTTCGATTGAAAACAAAAGGACTTTAGATGTTACTGAACTTTCAGAAGAAACAATACAGCACATTCAACAAATTATTGACGATTTAAAACATAAGGCAGCGAATTGAATTTCGCTGCCTTAAAATTTTAATGTTCTTTTCTGTTGGGTCTGGTCATAAGGTCGTAAACCACAGTATTTCTGTCCTTATTCTCATAAAGCACCTTGTAACACTCGGTTATAATCGGCATATCAATACCGTATTTCTGTGATAACTGATAAGCCATTTTTGCGGCATAATAACCCTCAACCGTTCCAACCTCTTCCAAAGCCTCTTCAACAGGCATACCTGTTCCCACCTTATAGCCAAAGCGGTTATTACGGCTATGACGCGAAGTGCAAGTAACAACAAGGTCACCTATTCCCGTAAGACCTGCGAATGTGTACTCTTTAGCACCCATTACAATGCCTAAGCGCGACATTTCTGCAAGACCGCGTGTTATGAGCGCCGCTTTTGAATTATCGCCAAGACCTAAACCGTCACAAAAACCTGCCGCTACAGCAATAACATTTTTAAGTGCGCCGCCAAGTTCAGCACCGATAATATCAACCGAAGTATAAATACGCAGAGTATCGCTCGCCATAATGCTTTGTACAGCCTCTGCTGCGGGTTTTGAAACCGATGCCGCAACAATTGAAGTTGGAATATTACGTGCAACCTCTTCGGCGTGTGAAGGACCTGTTAAAGCGACAACAGGTATTTCAGGTAATGCTTCTGACAAAACTTCTGACAGTCTTCTTAAAGTTACCGCTTCAAAACCTTTAGAAACCGTAACAACTATTCCTAAATCGGATTTGAAATTTTTGAGTTTTTCTGCAACATCTGCCACTGCTATAGAGGGGGTTGCAACAATAGTTATATTATCCCCTTTTATAACTGACAAATCTGTGGTAATTTTAATGCCCTCAGGCAAATAAATATCCTTTAAAAGTTTTTCGTTGGTGCGCTTTTCTGAGAGAAGATTTACTTCATTTTCAAAAGGTGACCAAATAGCAACTTCGTTACCGTTATTAAATGCCGAAATTGCCAAAGCCATTCCCCAACCGCCTGCGCCTAAAACAGAAATCTTAGCCATTTTATTTCTTGCCTTTCTTCCCTATTTTAGATTCAGTGCCGTTAAGCAAACGCTTAATATTACTGCTATGTTTTAAAAATACAATTGCACCCATTATTACCGCAAAAACTATTTGAGGAATTAAAAGCGCCGTAGTATCATAAAAAATCACAGATAATACAACAACTACAACCGTTGCTACTAGTGACGCTAAAGAAACATATTTTGAAACAACAGTAACTATAGCAAAAGCAACAAGTCCCGAAATTATCGCAACAGGACAGCAAACCGCAAAAATACCTACGCTTGTTGCAACGCCTTTTCCGCCTTTGAATTGATAAAAAATTGGGAAAACGTGTCCTAACATACAAGCCATTCCGCAAATATAGGCGCCGTAAATCGCTTTTGCCCAAACCGCTTCGGTATTATTAAAAATGTACTGAAAAACCAAATAACCTAAATAAGAAGCACAAAAGCCTTTTAAAGCATCACAAATAAAGGTAAGCGCACCGGGTAAAAAACCTGCCGTTCTCATAACGTTAGTAGTGCCGGCATTTCCGCTTCCCATACTGCGAACATCCTTTTTCATAAAGGCAGAACTAAAAATAACAGCAAAATTTATACTTCCTATTAAATAAGCCGCAATTACGGTTATTAAAGCAGTAATAAACATATCTTATTTGTCGCCCCTTTCACGTATAACAAACCTTACGGGTGTACCCTCTAGACCGAATGTTGAACGGATTTGATTTTCAAGATAACGTTGATAAGAAAAATGGAACAAATCTGCTCTGTTACAAAAACAAACAAATGTAGGCGGTTTAGTAGATGCCTGAGTCATATAGTAAATCTTTAGCCTTTTGCCTTTGTCTGTGGGAGGTTGAACACGGGCAGTAGCATCGGCTAAAATATCGTTAAGCATACCCGTTGAAATGCGCATTGTATTCTGTTCGTGAACATATTTTATAAGTTCAAAAAGTCTGTCCACGCGCTGACCTGTTTTTGCGGATATAAATAAAATAGGCGCATAAGACATAAAGGAAAAATCTTTCATAAGTTTTTTGCGGTAGTTATCCATAGTAGTGCCGTCCTTTTCCACCGCATCCCACTTATTAACCGCTATAATACAGGCTTTACCCTCTTCCAAAGCCAAACCTGCAACCTTAGAGTCTTGCTCGGTAAAACCGTCAACCCCGTCAATCATAATAACGCAAACATCAGCGCGTTCAATAGCCATTTTGGCTCTCAGCACACTGTATTTTTCAATTTTATCTTCAACCTTTGATTTACGTCTAAGACCTGCCGTATCAATAAAATTATACTTTGCACCGTCGCGGTCAATTCTCGTATCGATAGCATCTCTTGTAGTGCCTGCAATATCAGATACTATTGAGCGTTCCTCGCCTGCAATATTATTAATGAGTGAAGATTTACCCGCGTTTGGCTTACCGATAACAGCAACGTTGATTAAATCTTCCTCTTCATCCTCGAATTCTTCTATAGGTATATTCTCAATAACGGCATCAAGCAAATCGCCTGTACCCGTACCGTGAACCGAAGAAACTGCAATTGGGTCACCTAATCCTAAATTATAAAACTCATAAAATTCGGGTGGTAAAGCACCTATTTTATCACACTTATTAACGCAAAGCACAATCGGTTTACCGCTACGTCTTAGCATAGCCGAAACTTCTGAATCGGCGGCAGTAACACCGGTTTTAATGTCTGTAACAAAAATTATTACCGAAGCCGTATCAATCGCAAGTTGGGCTTGCGCTCGCATACTGCTTAAAATTATATCATCAGTTTTAGGCTCTATACCGCCTGTATCAACAAGCATTAACTTTCTGCCAAGCCATTCCGCATCACCGTAAATACGGTCACGCGTAACACCTGGAGTATCGTCAACTATAGATAGCCTTTTACCGATTATTTTATTAAACAGTGTAGATTTACCAACGTTAGGTCTGCCTACAACTGCAACAATTGGTTTCGCCATAAGGTTAATTTTCCTTTCCGAGAATTTTATCTAACAATTCAAAACCGTCATTATTAACGGGGGTGATTTTGACCTTGAGTTTTAACGACAGTTCATCTAACGTTACACTATCAAGGAACATATCGCCGCCGTCCCTTAGCATTACGGCAGGTATTAACAATTCTTCGCCCAATTCTTCGCCTTTTAATTGGTCCTCAATATCGGTTGCGGTAACAAGACCTGCAACCGTTATTTCACCGCTGAAGAAATTATTTTTAATTGCTTTTACCCTACACTCCAAATTATCCCACTTATTTTGCATTTTGTCAACAATTTGTGTAATAAAAGGAAAAGCCGCTTCGCCCGTAGCAATAGTAATTATGCGCTGTTTTTTTAAGTTATAATCACATTCTTCAATAGCATTCTTCACTTCGTCAAGCAAAAGTGGTACTAAACCGACACCGTTTTCAAGTTGCAAAAAATCGCCGTAAATCTCAGCATCAGGCATTTTTTCCTCTGCCAAAATGTAAAACTCGTCCGCGGCGTAAACCCTGCGGTCATTATATTTATTTAAACAATCCTCACCGAAACGTTCAATTATTCGCAAAACGCGATTAGCCGATTCTTTATTAAAAGGTTCTAATTTTTCAAGACCCTCTCTATGCCCTGTAAGTCCTACAGGTACTGCCGCAATACATTCAACATTCTCTAAATCAGTTAAATCGCTAAGCGTTCTTTCAAGTTCTGCACCGTCATTGACATTTGGCACTAAAACCATTTGGCAATTAAGTTTAATGCCTGCTTCGTTAAATCTTTTAATTATATCAAGCGCTTTTCCTGCATTCTTGTTATGCATCATTTGAACTCTAAGTTCAGGATTAGTGGTGTGAACCGAAATATTAATCGGACTTATATGCATTTTTATGATGCGCTCTATTTCGTGCTCGGTTATATTGGTTAATGTAATATAGTTGCCGAACAAAAATGAAAGCCTTGAATCGTCATCCTTAAAATAAAGCGTATCGCGGAGTCCTTTTGGTAATTGGTCAATAAAGCAAAAAATACATTTATTTTTGCAAGAACGCTTTTCATCCATTAAATAGGTTTCAAAGCAAAGGCCCAGTTCACTATTTTCCTTTTTATTTACCCTTACAGTTTTAAGTTTTCCTTTACGGTTTAAAAACTTAAGGGTTAAACTGTTGTTATTCTGATAAAATCTATAGTCAAGTACGTCCATAATCTCGTTACCGTCAATCGAAACAAGATTATCCCCTGCGCGTAGTCCGTGCCAAAAAGCAGGGCTCCACTTTTCTACCGATTTAATTATAACAGACATAGATATTCACCTCTTGCCAATACAAAAAATAAGAGGAGGATTTGCTCCTCCTCTAAATTTAAAAATTATTCGCCAACCTTTACAACCTCACGGCCGTTGTACTGACCGCAAGCAGCGCAAAGTCTGTGGGGGCGCTTATATGCACCGCAACTGCATTTTACAAGAGTGGGAGCAGTTAACTTCCATAAGTTGTTTCTTCTCTTATCTCTTCTTGCTTTAGATGTTTTTCTCTTCGGTACTGCCATTTGTTCGGCACCTCCTTAAGTTATTATCAAAATTAATTATTAAGTAATTCGGCAAGTGCGGCAAGTCTTGGGTCAATTTCCTTTTCGGGACAGTCGCATTTACCATCGTTCAGGTTTTTTCCGCATTTTGAACAAATACCCTTGCAAGTTTCCTTACACAAATGTTTCATAGGAAGACTTAAGCATACCTCGGCATAAATAAACTCGTCCAAGTCAAGTTTCATATCGGGTACTAAAAGTATTGTGTCACTTTCCTCGCTTTCGGTAGCGGTTGCAAGCGATTTTTCAACCGAGATACTGTGCTTAACAGAAGCATCAATACCGCATCGGTCACACGGGGCTTCGTACTCATAAGAGATTAAAGCCTCAAACCTTACAAGACTCGCACTGTTGGAAACAGTACCGTTAATAACTACAGGTTTTTTGAGCGGATATTCACCCATAAATTCTACTGTACTTAAATCCAACGAATACTCTACGGCTAAAGATGAATTATCATTCACGAAAATTCGTTTTAAATCAATAATCATACTTTCACCTCTAATGTCACAATGACTATTATATCTATTCTGCACTAATTTGTCAAGTTTTTTAATACAAAAAAACCATCTTTTTTTGATAATTTTTAAAAAGCGGCACAGTTGTCTTTAATCTATTAAAAAAACTTACAAAAATATTTGCAAAAAACATAATTCGGGCGGATGCATAACACCCGCCCTTAAAATTTTTTTAAATTACTCTTACTTTAATAACACCGTCAATAGCGGCAATTTCCTTAGTAACTGCATCGGTATCAGCAGCGCCTGTATCCAACATTGTGTAAGCATAGTCGCCGCGTGATTTATTAAGCATATTTTCAATATTTACGCCGTCATCAGCGAAAATACCTGCGATTGCAGTAATCATATTAGGAATATTCTTATGAATTACACATATACGGTGTTCACCGCTTCTGGGCATTGTAACTTCGGGCAAATTAACCGAGTTAACAATATTACCGTTTTCGATATAATCGATAAGTTCTTTAGCAGCCATTGAAGCGCAGTTATCTTCCGATTCGGGAGTAGAAGCGCCAAGGTGAGGAATAGCGATTACGCCGTCAACATCAAGCATTTCTTCGGTCGGGAAATCGGTAACATAAGCCGCAACCTTGCCCGACTCTAAAGCAGACTTAATTGCATTACTGTCAACAAGACCTGCACGTGAATAGTTAAGAATTCTAACCCCGTCTTTGCATTTAGCAATAGTTTCGTTGTTAATAAGATTCTTAGTGCTGTCGGTAAGGGGTACGTGAATTGTAATATAATCGCACTTAGCAAAAATTTCGTTTATATCGTTAATATAAACAGCATTATGGTTAAGGTTCCAAGCAGATTTTACCGAAAGATAAGGGTCGTAGCCGTAAAC
>JAZQHI010000068.1:0-19190 GCA_045540535.1 Acutalibacteraceae bacterium
GTATATGAAAGCGATTCGTTAGACGAAGCGAAAAAATTCGGAAAGAGAATTTTATCACTATATAGTGAAATAGTATATGAACAGTCTGAAAATTTTTGGACTAATCCATATAATAGCGAAATGGTAATAAATGAAATCGATGGAAAATTCAAAGTATTTATTGAGCCTTCCTACATTTTCGAAAAAGAAGATGCTCTTGCAAAAAAAGAACAGTTTGACAAAACTATTGACACAATAGTGACTAATGCTAATGCGAAACCGACTGATTTTGAAAAAATTTTATATGTATATGACTATATTTTAGAAAACTGTTATTATGATGAGTCGATTATAGAAAATGATAATTATGATACCGAAGCCATAAATGCTTACGGTTGTTTGGTGAACGGCAAAACCATTTGTAGTGGGTATACTTTAGCCTTTGATGCTATACTCAAAAGATTAAGATTCGAATGCGGCGCAGAGTTTAATAATTACAGTGATTTTTCTATATTAAGCGGACATGTCTGGAACTACTGTAAAATAGAAGATGAGTATTATTATTTCGATTTAACATGGGATGATACGGGATTTGATACCGAATATTACAAACAATATTTTGATTATTCACACACATATTTTGGCATAACAAAGGATGAATTATCAAAAACAAATTTCACACTATCTCCTGATGCACCAACCCCTGATTGCAATGGAACAAAATATAATTACTTTATATATAACGGATACAATTTTTCTGAGTATAATTTTGAAACTGTAAAAGAATCGATTTTAAAACAAGCATCACAAAATTATGCTGTGTTACGTTTTGACAGTTACGGCGAATTGCTTGAGGCAGAACGCGAATTGTTAAACGAGGGTAAAATCAATTCAATTATTCCAAATAAAAGTGATATAAGATATCTTATCAGTAAATCGAGTTTGCACCTGTATATCTTCTTTAAGAATTAATATGTAAAAAAGGGGTACGGCTAAGAATTTGGCTGTACCCCTAATTTTTTATAAAAATTTATGTAGCAAAAAAGAACCGCCTATTAAAGCGGTTCTTTACGTATGTCGAGCCTCTCTGATGAAAGATTTGCCAAAATCGACCTAAAGAGAATAGTGAAAAGTGAAGCGTGAAGAGGTAAAAAGTAAAATCGACAAACCTCTATCGAGATTTGTCGATTCTGGTGGAGTTTCGTCACTCAAATCCGAACTATATGGTCGAGCCGCTAATTTAAGATTAGCAGAAAACTTTAGAACGGATTGGGTGTCGAGCCTCTCGACTGGTGGAGATGAGGAGAATCGAACTCCTGTCCGAAAATCTATTCATACCGGCGTCTCCGAGCGCAGACGTTTCTTTGAATTCCCTTGTAAAGACGTTAAACGTCAAACTTCTTTACGCGGTAGTTCCTACTGCGTGACGGCGGCTGGAACAAGCCACCGTTCACGTTCACCGCTAAAATGACACCCTGACTCTAAGCCGCGGTAATCTCAGGTAGGATGAGCAGCCAAATTAGGCTGCTAAAGCAACTTTATTGTTGTTAGTTAATTTTTTATACGGATTTTATAGCGGTTCCGCACCGCTGCTCGCTTCCAATACTTCAAAATCCCCGTCGAAACCTTTACATCCCCATAAATTAAAGTAATAGGTAAAAGGTAATAGTGAAGAGGTTATCTGTTTTGTTCTTTAAGTGCTTTGTCTATAGCGCGGTCAGCGTCGCGTTTGGCGGCAGTTTCGCGCTTATCGTGAAGTTTTTTACCTTTACAAAGACCAAGTTGCACCTTAACAAGAGAACCTTTAAAATAAACCGATAACGGTATCAGCGCCAATCCCTCTTGCTTTACAGCACCGAAAAGGCGCATAATTTCGCGTTTGTGCATAAGCAATCGGCGATTTCTGGCAGGGGGGCGGTTAAATATATTGCCGTGGTCATAAGGGCTTATGTGCATTTGTTTAATAATCATTTCGCCGTTATCAACACTGCACCAGGCATCCTTTAAATTTACACCGCCTTGGCGCACAGACTTGACCTCGGTTCCAGAAAGTTCTATTCCTGCTTCAAAACTTTCTATCACAAAGTACTCGTGGAAAGCCTTTTTATTTGTTGCAATTGTTTTTGTGTTTTCCACAGAATACCCCTCCTTCAGATAGCACAAGTTTAATAGATAGAATAACACGTTTTACAGTAAGGTTCAAGTAAAAATTGTCGATAAAATGCAAACGCCCGTAAAAATACGGGCGTTTTTCTGAGATTCTATTTTTAAGTAAAAATTAATCCTCGGAAATAGCCTCAACAGGACAACCTGCAGCACAAGCGCCACAGTCAATGCACTTATCAGCGTCGATTACATATTGAGTATCACCCTCAACGATAGCCTCGCAAGGGCAGCCTGCAGCACAAGCGCCGCAACTAATGCAAGCATCTGAAATTTTGTAAGCCATCAAAAACACCTCCATAGCCTATAGGCTGGCGAACATAGTGTTCGTCGCAAATAAAGGCAAAAAGCCTTAAATACATTGTAACAACAAATTGTTTAAAAAGCAAGTAAAAATATTTAAAAGGGAAAATTTTTTCGCTAATTTTCGCTATTTTCTGCATTTTCGGGGTTAGTGTCATTATTTTTTTTGAATTTTGACACTAATTTCACATCGTCACGGTGAATTTTAAAGGGGATAGAATCACTGTCATTTAATTTAACAAACAAATTTCCTGTAATTAAATTAACGTCAGTAACAGTTGCAAGACCCTCTCTTGTTTTAACAGTTGAACCAACGTGCGGTGTGTGTGCGTTCAAATAGTCGTAGGCGTTTTGTTCATATTTAAGGCAACACATAAGTCTGCCGCAACTGCCCGATACTTTTGTGGGGTTAAGGGATAAACCTTGCTCCTTAGCCATTTTAATTGAAACGGTCTGGAAATCACTTAAAAAGCGTTTGCAACAGTAAGGCTGACCGCAAATACCAAGTCCACCAAGCATTTTGGCTTCATCCCTGACACCGATTTGACGAAGTTCAATTCGGGTGTGGAAGTGGGCGGCTAAATCCTTAACAAGTTCGCGGAAATCAACCCTGCCGTCAGATGTGAAGAAGAAAACAATGCGGCTGCAGTCAAAAGAATATTCTGCGCTTACAAGTTTCATATCTAATTTATGTTTTAAGACCATTTCTTCGCAAATTTTAAGGGCTTCATCTTGCTTAGACTTATTTTCCTCAATCTTTTTAAAATCTTTTTCGGTGGTAAATCTGAGCATTTTTCTGAGCGGTGGCACAATTTCGCTGTCATCAACCGCGTGATTACCCTCGCTTATAAATCCCATTTCGCGACCGCTTTGCATTTCAACGATAACGGTATCGCCTTTTTTAACGGTGTGGCCTGCGGGGTCAAAGTAATATGCTTTGCCGCCGTCTTTAAATTTTACGGATATAACTTCTGTCATAAAGACCTCCAAAAAATTTTAAGTCTTGTTTGTGATGTCGGTAGCAACTGTTACAAGGTTGCTGAATAAAAGGTTAAGGTTAATGTTAGAAACAAGACTTTTTTCTAATACACATAACCTGTTATAAAATTCTGATAAAGCGCGCGCTCGGTATCCGTTCGGATTAGAACGCAATTTTTTTGCTGTATGGTACTTTAAGTCTTTAAAAAAACTGTCGGCTTCTATGCGGTTTTTCTCAAATCTGGCTGTGATAGAAAGCATACCCCAATTATTGCCTCTTAGCATTTCTTCTAAAAACTCTTTCGCCGCAGCGGCGGTTTTAGTATCGGTACTACCTTTAAGAATTAAAAGGGCTTTGCCAATATTATTTACGCTATCCGATAGGGCAGAACGCACCTCTTCTTCGGCATAGTTTTCGGTTTTTAAAATGTAATTCAGTGCCGTTTCGGTTTCGGGGTTACTAAGTGTTAAAACTACGCAACGCGAAATTATGGTTTCAAGCAAGGAAGCCTTGCTTTCGGCAATTAAAATAAAAACTGTGTTTCCAGGCGGTTCTTCTAAAACCTTTAAAAGCGCATTTTGTGATTGCTCGTTAAGGGTGTCGGCAAAGTCAATTATAAAAACTCTGCAAGAAGCAATATGCGGTTTTATATATGTTTCGCCTTTAAGTGCTCTTATTTGTGCTACTGCAATATTTTTTTTATTCTCTTCGGGCGCAGTAATTGCTACATCAGGATGCGAGCCCGCGCTTAGCAGTTCGCAGTTACGGCAATTTCCGCAAGGCACATCTTCGCCGCTGCAAACCGCGGCGGCAGTGATGTAATTTGCTAAAGTATGTCTGCCTGTGCCAACGTCACCCTCAATTAAAATGGCGTGGGGAAGACGTTTTTCCTTAATAGCGTTGGTTATTGCAACCGCTATTTTGCTGTTTCCTACAAGCGGAAAACTCATAGCACAAAACCAACCTTTTTCATAGCCTTGAAATAGGTCTTACGGGCAACTTTTTCTGCCTTTTCGGCACCATCGCGGTAAAGTTGTTCAAGAACTTTTTTATCCTTAATAATTTCGTCATAACGTTGTTTTACGGGGGCTAATGTATCAGCAACGGCTTCGCCTACGGCTAATTTAAAGTCGCCGTAGCCCTTGCCCTCAAATTCTTTTTCAACCTCTGCTACGGTTTTGCCCGTAACGGTGGAGTAAATTGTTATAAGGTTAGAGATACCTGGCTTTTCATCTGCCATACGAACTACCGCATCAGAATCGGTAACGGCACGTTTGAATTTGCGGATAACGGTATCCTTATCGTCAAGAATAGCAACCCAAGCGTTAGGATTATCGTCCGATTTGGACATTTTCTTACTCGGGTCCTGAAGACTCATTATACGTGCGCCCGTCTTTGGAATATAAGGTTCGGGAATAGTAAATACATCACCGTAGATATTGTTGAAACGAACCGCTATATCACGTGCGATTTCAAGGTGTTGCTTCTGGTCAGCGCCAACAGGGACAAAATCGGGTTTATAAAGCAGAATATCTGCCGCCATAAGAACAGGGTAGGAGAAAAGGCCTACGTTAACATTTTCGGGGTGTTTTGCAGATTTGTCCTTAAACTGAGTCATACGTGACATCTCGCCAAATTGGGTATGGCAAGAAAGCAACCACGAAAGATTAGCGTGTTCGGGAACGTGCGACTGTATAAAAATAGTATTCTTTTCGGGGTCAAGACCAAGTGCTAAAAGCAGTGCGTAGGTTGAATATATCTGTGAGCGCAATGCCGCAGGTTCTTGACGAACGGTTATCGCGTGAAGGTCGGCTACTGCAAAGGTGCAGTCAAATTCGTCCTGCATAGCGGTCCAATTCTTTAAAGCACCTAAATAGTTGCCGAGTGTTAACATACCGCTCGGTTGAATACAACTAAGAACCCTTTTTTTAGGGGTTAATATATTTTCTTGACACATTTATATCAGTCCTTAATATTTAGATTAACAATAAAAATATTTTATCATATTTTTATTAGTATTACAAGTTAATTTTCTTTAGTGCTTTTGTTTTCAGTTTCTTCAAAAGCATCTAAGTTAATTTTAAAACCGCCATTAAAGGTGTTGGTTAAATTTTCTATTTCCTCGCTTGGCTGTTCTGTAGAGTCAGGCGCAGTAGTTTCGTTGGCTTTCTTTTCGTTTTGAAGCGCCAAAAGGGTTTCGTCCAACTCCTCGGCTTGCCACTGTTTTAAAAGTTTATCGCCCTCGGGATATTTGGTATAGGTTTTGTTTCGTTTGCTAAAAATTGTAAATGCAATAATATAGATGATTAATACTGCGGCGGTAAGCGTTGTTATTTTAATACCGTCTAAAAGACCCGGTGTCATATAATTAAATCTGATTTCGCTGTCGCCTGCACTTACTTTCACCGCCATAAAGCCTGCATTAACCTTTTCAATTTCGGCGGGTTTTCCGTTAACTGTTGCTGACCAACCGTCATCATAAGGCACAGAGAAAAATACCAAACACTCATTTTCGCGTTCTACTTTGGCGGTAAAACCGCGGTTATCACGTTCAAAATAATAAGCCGATGTTTTTCTTAAATTATCACAATCCATAGCCATTGCTTCGTCCGAAATGCTGAGCGAGGTTTCGTTGTCTGTTCCGTCCGAATAAAGTGGCGCAGTTTCGATGTTGTACATCATATAACTGTACTTTTCTATCTGCTCATCGGTAAGAAGAATTGCTTTTAACATCATATTGGCGCGTGTGTTTTCATCATACCCGTCGCAAAAATCGTAGTCCATATAATAATCGTAAGAAAAACCGTAGGGGATATAGTTTTCATTTTGGTAGATATAGTATCCGCCATCGCTTTTCAAGTAATAATACCCTGGCATTTGGGTATCGTGGGTATCGTTATCTACAAAACTGTCACCGTTTTTGCGGTTGATAAGGTACTTGACCGAAAGCAATGGGCGTATAGCTTCAACATCGGTTTCGGGTCGGCTGCCTACACTGCGTTCTACACCGACATAATCGTAAAACTCAAAAATAGATGCAGGAACTACCGAATGGAAAGCGTTGATACCGGGGACACCTAAATACATTGAAGTATTGTCAACCCCGTCATAAACGTCAATTCTGAACTCACTTTCGTCTTCAAAATCAACGTTACCCTCAATCAGTTGGTCAATCATAACCTCTTTAATATCGTAAGAATGGGAACGGCCGCTTGCAACAAAAACATTTGCATAAATAATGCTTATAATACAAACAACGGGAAGCGCTATTCGGTAAAATGCTTTACGGTCACGCTTTAAAACTTTTAAAAGCAGACCTAAAATTACAAGGCTTATAATCGCTATTAAACAAGCGCCCCAAAAACGACCGAAGTACATAAGTTTGTCCTCATCGTCACTGCCTTGTGAGTAAAGCCCGAAGATAAGTTCGCCGTCGTTATTTTTTTGAGGGAAGAATCCTATTACCGCGGTGGCGGCTATAGTTATACCAAGTACCCATTTATAAGCCGAACTCCATTCGGTTTTATAGTTTTCTGTAAGGGATACCGTTGCAAGACACATCATAAGAATTGGCATATAGAACCAACGTGCGTAATAAGAGGTATTAAATGCATAAAAAGCACTGTTTAAAATAGGAACCAATGCCATAAAAATGCAAATGCCGATAATTCTTTTTAACCATGTTCCGCGCTTTTGCGAGAACCACGCAAAAACGCCTACCATACTGAAAAGGGGTAGCCAACCGCCCAGCGAAGACCATTTAACCTCAGCACCGGGGAAGAATACGGGGCGCGCAGGAATATCGGGAGGGAAGAAGAAACATTCCATAATATTGCCGTAAATTTGCTCCTTGCCGTACATAATTGCACTCCACCCAAGGAGATAATTATCAATTCGGTAATTATCGGCAATAGCAAGATATGACGGTAAAAGTAAAAATGCCGATAGCAAAAGTCCCAAAACGGATTCGAATACAAGTACCGCAAAACGCGAGAATTTAAAACTATAGGCTTTTGAACCTACCCTTACAAAGTAATATATAACCGTGAAAACAACCATTCCAAAGAAGAAGAAATAGTTTATAATTGAGCAAAGGCAAACCGTAAGCGCAAATATAAAGCGGCGGTTTTCGGTAATAAGCAGTTCAAGGGAAAGCAAAAGTAGCGGAAAGACAATTATCGCTTCGTGGAAATGGTTAAAGAAAATGTTATAAACCGAAAATCCCGAAAAAGCGTAAAGCAAACCGCCAAGCCGAGCGGCATCAGGCGTTCTTGTAAAACGGCGTATATAAAGATATGCTGTAAATGCCGCGCTCGCAAATTTTAGTATTAACAGCGGTCCCATTAAATAGGGCAGAAAACTGTTTGGAAAGGGGAGCGTTATCCAAAAGTAAGGACTTCCCAAAAGATAGAAACTGTAAGAACCTATAAAATTTGAACCGAGGTCGGTTGTCCAACTCCAAAAAATATTACCGCTTTTTACGGCTTGATGGCACTGCTGATAAAATGGGATTTGCTGAACGTTAAAATCTCCATAAAAAATAAAGTAGCCCTCGCCCATAATCATATACGGAACAAAAAATGCCGCTGCTACGAGCAGAGCAATTAAAAAAGTAGAAAGTTTCATTTCTTTTTGCGGACGCAAAAGTAAACGTTTGTGCTCAGAAAAATTCATTTAAGGTTTCCTCAACTTTGAATATTTGTATTGATATTTTAGTTTTTTTATATTATTATAATATTATTATCTATTTTATTATATCAGTATTTAAACTAATATTCAACATTTTAATCATAAGAGGTGTAAAAATTTTGCAAAATCATTTTTTTGCTATGATGTCGCGAATGAAAAATATCTACCGTTGGGGCTTAATGCGTAATACGCGTAGGGAAAATTTAAGCGAACATTCTTTGGAAGTGGCTCAAATAGCCCACGCTTTAGCAATAATAAATAAAAAACGTTTTGGCGGCGAGGCAGACCCTAATTTCACGGCTGTTGTTGCTATGTATCACGATACTTCGGAAATAATAACAGGTGATATGCCAACCCCAATTAAGTATTATAACAGCGATATTAAAATGGCTTATAAGCAGATAGAGGCGGCTGCTGAAAAAGAACTGCTTAGTATGATGCCGGAGGATTTTAAATCAGAGTTTTTGTCGGTTTATAATCCTGACAGCCTTACATTAAAGTTGGTTAAAGCGGCGGATAAAATTTCGGCGCTTATTAAATGCACCGAGGAAATTAATATGGGTAATCGCGAATTTGTTGTTGCGGAAAAGACGATAAAAGAGGCAATTCACAATTTGAATATGCCTGAGGCGGAAGTTTTTCTTGAAGAATTTATGCCTAGTTTTTCGCTTTCGCTCGACGAACAGCGCGTGGAGAACACTAAAAATGAAAATTAACCGCGAAATAGTAAATTATCTGGTTTTCGGTGTCCTTACAACCGTTGTAAGCATTATAACCTTTTCACTTTTCGGTATAATTTTTGGAGAAGAATTATATTTACTTAACAATGTTTTAAGTTGGATAATAAGCGTAACATTTGCTTATGTTACAAATAAGATCTGGGTTTTTGAGTCAAAAAGTTGGCATTTTTCAGTTATCAAAACCGAAATTATTAAATTTTTAGCGGCGCGGCTTTTTTCGCTCGGTTTAGAAGAAGCGGGGCTTTATATTTTAATTGATGTAGCAAAGTTCGGGGAATTTAGTACGGAAATTTTAAATTTTGAGATTAGCGGTGTATTTATTGCAAAAATAATAATGCAAATTATTGTGGTTCTTTCTAATTATTTTTTCAGTAAATTTATAATTTTTAATAAAAAACAGTAATTTTTAAGGGGCGGTTGTTAAAATCACCCTCTTTTTTAAAATTTAGTCTTTTAATTTGTAAGAAAAAGTGTTATAATAGTTTGAATACTTGAATTGGAGTAAATTTTATGAATTGGACGGAAATCACGGTAACTGTTCCTAAAGAACACACCGATACCGCGGCGGCTATCGCTAATATGACGGTGCCTTACGGTATTTATATTGAAGATTATTCTGATTTGGAGCAATCTGCATGGGATATAGCGCATATTGACCTTATTGATGAAGAACTGATTGCAAAGGATAGAAATAATTCGATAATTCACATTTATATTTCGGAATGTGATAACGCGGCAGAGGCGTTGGAATTTTTAAAGGCAAGGCTTTTGGCTGACGGTATACCTTTTGAAACGGGTGCTATCGGTGTTGATGACAGCGATTGGAACGAGAATTGGAAAAAATATTTCCACACAATAGAGATAGGTGAAAAATTGGCGGTTGTTCCCAGTTGGGAGGATTACGATAATCCTAAAAACCGTACAATACTTTCTATTGACCCCGGTGCTGCTTTTGGAACAGGCACACACGCTACAACCTCACTTTGTCTTGAACTTTTGGAAAGTAAGATTGAAAGCGGAGTAAAAATGCTTGATATCGGTTGCGGAAGCGGAATTTTAGCCTTGGCATCGGTGCTTTTAGGGGCAAAAAGCGCAGTCGGAGTTGATATTGATGCGCAATCGGTTAAAACTGCCACCGAAAACGCCGAAATTAATAATATTTCCGATAAAGCCAAATTTTTGGTAGGCGACCTTGCTGACAAAGTAGATGGCAAATACGAAGTTATATGCGCCAATATTGTGGCAGATGTTATTATAAGACTTCTTCCCGATGTTCATAAGTTTATGACTGAGGATGGCTCGCTTATAATTTCGGGTATAATTGACATAAGAAAAGAAGATATTTTTGAGGCGGTGCGCCTTAACGGATTTACTGTAACAGAAGAACGTTATAAGGATAATTGGTGCGCATTTGTTCTTAAAAAATAATACGGAGGTAAAATATGCTTGAATTTGAGCAATTAGGCCTTAGACTGACTTCAAACGAGGGTGAACTTCGTGACCTTAAAGATGCTTTGGGTTATGAACGTCTTACACGCGAAATTGAAGAACTTGAAACTAAGGCTTCTGCGCCTGATTTTTGGGATGATATGGAAAATTCCCAAAAAATACTTCAGAAAACGGGAAAACTTAAAAACACGGTTGAAACTTATGACAGGCTTTGCAGTTTGTATGATGATTTGTCCGTTTTAATTGAAATGGGGAACGAAGAGGGCGATTTATCTATTGTAGAAGAAATCGAAACCTCGGTTACGGAACTTGAAACCGAATTAGCGGCTTTAAGGCTTCAAACCTTGCTTACAGGTGAATATGATAAGAATAATGCAATTCTTACTTTCCACGCGGGCGCAGGCGGTACTGAGGCTATGGACTGGGTTTCAATGCTTGTAAGAATGTACACCCGTTGGACCGAACGTCACGGTTTTAAGGTACAAATGCTTGATTTTCTTGACGGCGATGAAGCAGGTCTTAAAAGTGCCACCTTGCTTATAGAGGGTGACAATGCTTACGGTTATTTAAAGAGTGAATCGGGCGTTCACAGACTTGTTCGTGTTTCTCCGTTTGATTCTTCTGGCAGAAGACATACCTCCTTTGCTTCCTTAGAAGTTATGCCCGAAATTGCGGATGACGCTGACATTGAAGTCAGGGAAGAGGATATAAAAATGGATGTTTTCCGTTCGTCAGGTGCGGGCGGTCAGCACATTAACAAAACTTCTTCCGCGGTAAGACTTACTCACTTACCTACAGGTATAGTTGTTGCTTGCCAGAACGAACGAAGTCAGTTCCAGAACAGAGAGCAGGCAATGCGAATGCTCAAATCAAAATTGCTTGAAATTAAGGAACGCGAGCATCTTGAAAAAATTGAGGATATAAAGGGTGTTCAAAAGGAAATTGCGTGGGGTTCACAGATAAGGTCTTATGTATTTATGCCTTACACCTTGGCAAAGGACCACCGCACAGGTTTTGAATCGGGAAATATTAATGCTGTTATGGACGGCGATATTGACGGATTTATTAACGCTTATTTAAAAGCGGCTTCTAACGGCGAACTCTTAAATGACAAAGGAGAAGAAATATGAAAAGAATTTTAAGTTTAGTTACGGTTTTAACACTTATTATGTTGTTTATGGTGGGGTGCGGTGAAAAGGACAGAGTTCTTTATAAAAACGCAAAACTTTCGGATTTTGTTGATTTGGCAGATTATAAAAACATCGAAGTTGATACTAAATCTGACGAATTCATTAAAATTTATGACGGTATAATATCAGGTGACGTAGAAGATTTTGATTTTTATGTTAAGAAAAACGAGGGTACTGTTGCTGACGGTGACACCGTAAATATTGACTATGTAGGTAAAAAAGACGGTGTTGCTTTTGAGGGCGGCACTGCAGAGGGTTATGATTTAACTATTGGTTCAAACTCTTTTATTGATGGATTTGAAGAAGGTCTTATCGGCGTAGAAATTGGCTCTACAGTTGACCTTAATTTAACCT
Source organism: Acutalibacteraceae bacterium (assembly GCA_045540535.1). GTDB lineage: Bacteria > Bacillota > Clostridia > Oscillospirales > Acutalibacteraceae > UBA737. The sequence continues at coordinate 11,847 of JAZQHI010000068.1, forward strand.
TCCCAGAAAATTATACTTCCGAAGAATTAGCAGGTAAAGCGGTTGTGTTTACTGTTACTGTAAATTATGCTAAATCTACCGAAGCGCAAAAACCCGAAGAATACTTTAGTGATATGGGCTTTAAGACCTTAAAGGATTATGAGGAAGATGTTAAGGAAAGAGCAATTAACGGATTTCTTTTAGAAAAAGTTTTTGAAAAGTCAAGTGTTAACAACTACCCCGAAGAAGATGTTGAAATTTTAAAGGCACAGTTGACCTCGATTATGGAAAGCAATTTAAAGTCCTATTATAATATGACTATTGAAGATTATATCAGCCAGACAGGTATGACCAAAGATAGTTTTGAAAAGACCTTACTTGATGAGCAGGTTTATCCTTTAATGAGCGAGCAAATGCCTTTATACGCAATTCTCGACGAAGAAAAGGTTACCTTTACTACTGCTGATATAGACAATGTTGTTAAAGATATGCTCGAAGATTACGGCAAAGATTCGGGTGTTACTGCAGAGCAGTTAAAGGAATATTACGGCGAATATTATTTTGAAAATATTTTGGTAAGCGAAAAGGTTGTAGAAGTTTTAAAGGACTATGCAAAAGTAAAATAAATAACAGGGCAGGCTTTTAGTCTGCCCCGAATTTTTAAAAAGGGAGGAACGGAAAATGCAACTGAAAATTCAAAACGGAATAGTCGATTTATCGGGTGAGAGAATACTTAGTTCTGTAAATATTGAAATAAACGATAACAGCCGTATTGCAGTTGTGGGCCGTAACGGTTGCGGAAAAACCACCCTTTTAAGATTAATTGCGGGCGAATTAAGTATTGTGAAAAGCGATAGCGATAACGAGGCTTTTTATACTGTTTCGGGAAATCCTAAAATAAGCACACTTTCTCAAATGACCTTTTTGGATGATACGGTTTCTCTTATTGATGAAATTCGCAGTGCTTATACTGAAATACTCGAAACAAAGGAAAAACTGGAAGTTGCGCAAGTACAGATGTAACAATCTCAAACCGAGGAAAATATTAAATGTTATACTAATCTTTTAGATACATTTACAAATCTCGGCGGTTTTTATTTTGAGAGGGAATACGAGGCAGCATTAAAGCATTTCGGTTTTACCGAAGAAGAAAAGAAAAGACCTTTATATGAATTTTCGGGCGGACAAAGAACCAAAATTGCTTTTTTAAAACTGTTGCTTTCCAAACCTGAAGTTTTGTTGCTTGACGAACCTACAAACCACCTTGATATTGAGGCTATTTCTTGGCTTGAAGAATACCTTAAAGAGTATAAAAAAGCCTTTGTAGTTGTGTCCCACGACAGAATGTTTCTTGATAATGTGGTTAATACGGTTTATGAAATCGAACGTGGTAAAACCTATAAATACATAGGTAATTATACCCGTTTTACTGAACTTAAAAAAATTGCCCGCGAGCAACAAAAAAAAGAATATTTGGCGCAAAAAAAGGAAATTGAGCGTCTTAACGAATTGGTTGACCGTTTCAGGTATAAACCTACCAAGGCGGCAATGGCGCAATCTAAATTAAAACAACTTGAGCGTATTGTACCGATAGAAGCGCCCGAAAGTTACGATTTGCGCACCTTTCACGCTGATTTTGAACCCTTGGATGACGGCGTTAAGGATATGCTCGAAGTAAGTGAACTGGCAGTAGGTTTTGATAAGGTATTATCAACTGTAAATTTAAAGGTAGAAAAGGGCGATAAAATAGGTATTATCGGTGGAAACGGGCTTGGTAAATCCACCTTTATAAGAACCCTTGTAGGTGATGTTGCGGCGTTGTCAGGCAGTTTTACATTTAGCGGCAGGGCAAGTATCGGCTATTTTGATCAGCAGATGGCTCAGTATATGAGTAACGATACTGTGTTGGAAGATTTTATGTCGGCTTTTCCAAGTCTTACTGAATTTGAAGCAAGGAGTGCTTTAGGAGCGTTCCTTTTTACAGGAGAAGATGTTTTTAAAACGGTTAATGTGCTTTCGGGCGGCGAAAGGGTGCGTCTGGCACTTTGCAAAATTTTCAAAAAAAGACCAAACTTTTTAATTCTTGATGAACCTACAAACCACATAGATATTGTTGGTAAAGAAACATTAGAAGAAATGCTTTCACATTTTTCGGGTACGGTTATTTTTGTATCGCACGACCGTTATTTTATAAAAAAGATTGCTACTAAGGTACTTGATTTTAAACCGCAAAAAACCGAACTTTATAATTTTGGTTATGAAGAATATCTTGCAAAGCAAAAAAATCCCGTAAAACCTCAGGAAACCGAGGTAAAATCGGTTAAAGAAAAAAAGACATACACAACTCCCGCTAAAGAAAAGGCAAAGCGCGAACGCGCCATAAAAAAGGCGGAAGAAAAAATTGCCCTTTTGGAAGAACGCCTTGGCGGAGTTTTAACCGAACTTTCTTTAGAAGAAAATATGACGGATTATATGAAACTTTCTGAACTGCAAAAGGAACAGGAAGAACTTGAAACCGAACTCGATGCCGCTATGAATGAGTGGGAGCGACTGTCGGAAGAAATGTTAAGTGATTAACCTTGACAAAAAAATTTCACAATGTTATAATTATACCGCTTAGCAAAGACTGGCGGTATTTTTATTTAAAAATTTAAACTGGAATAGGGGTGTAATTCCCCTGCGAACTCGTCGCCGTAATTTATGTTAAGGTTTTGCATTATGTCACTGTATTTTTATGGGAAGACGCAAAACCCCGAAGTAGCCCGAATCTTCACATAATAAGTCGGAATACTCGCCGTCAGTTGCCAATACAAAGTGTCACGAGTAATTGACGGTGTATGTTGCGGAGTATAGCCGAAGTATTGCGGCTTTATTTTTGCGCTTATATCTCCTTTGTGTTGGTCTTGTTAAGACACAATACAAAGGAGTTTTTTTAAAATGAAAAAAAGAAATTTAACAGTTTGCCTTATGGCAGTAATGCTAATGGTGATTTCGGTATTCACTGTTGGTTGCGGTGATGTTGAGAATGGGTCATCCGCTTTAAATGGCACAGTTGCCGAATTAAAGGAGATTACCGTTACCGTGGTTTTTGCGGATGAAAGCGAAAAGGTTTATAACATTGAAACTGATGCTAAATTTTTAGGCGAGGCTATGTTCGAAAAAGGTCTTATTACCGAATCGGAATATAAGAGCGGTTTTTACACCGAAATTAACGGCGTAAAAGCAGACTATAGTGTAGATAAATCTTGGTGGTGCATAACTAAAGGCGGCGAAATGACAACCGTTGGTATGAACGAACAACCCATTGCTGAGGGTGACAGTTTTGAAATTACATACACAGTCGGCTAAAATACGTCTGTTTGAAATTATACTACTAACGCTTTTTGGCGTACTGATGTATGTTTCGCAGGTGGTTATGGCATCTTTACCTAATATTGAACTGGTTTCGCTTCTAATTATCCTTACAGCACGAAAATTCGGGTATAAATCGCTTGTTTCGGTTTATGTGTTTGTCTGGTGCGAAATTTTGACCTACGGTTTATCGCTTTGGGTAGTAAATTATCTTTATGTATGGGCTATTCTTTGTCTTATAATTTGTCTTGTAAGAAAGATTGACTCGGTTTGGCTTTATACCTTAATTTCCGCTCTTTTTGGATTGGCTTTTGGCTCGCTTTGCTCAATACCGAGTTTTTTTATAGGCGGTATAAGTTTTGGAATAAGTTATATTATAAGCGGTTTTGGGTTTGATTTAGCGCATTGTGTCGGAAATGCAGTTTTAACATTTTTGCTTTACCGACCTCTTACTATAGTTCTGGAAAAAGCCCTTAAAACCCTTTAAATAAGCCCAATTCTATTCACAGTAGAGTTTAATTTTTTAACTCTACTGTGAATATTTTTTCGTTAGAATACTAAAATTAAGGGTTAGATTGAGATTTTTTTTAAAAGGTTATATAATTATTAAAGTGATTTTTTTAAAAGGAGTTTTAATATGTCTTTCAAAATTGTTACTGATTCATGCGCCAATCTTACCGATGCTCAAATTGCAGATTACGGCGTTGAGATTTTGTCACTTAAATACCGTATTGGTGAAAAGGAATATGACAGTTATATAAAGGGCGAAAAAACCGATTTTGCCGAAACATACCGCCTACTCAGAGAAAAGGAAGTTATTACAACCTCGCTCGCTAACCGCGGTGACTGTGATAAAGTAATACCTCAGTTACTACAAAACGGTGATGACCTTTTGATTATTGCTTTTTCATCGGGACTTTCGGGCACTTGTCAGAACATAATGCTTGCTGCTGAAGATTATAAAGAAATGTATCCCGATAGAAAAGTTATTGTTGTTGACTCTCTTTGCGCTTCTTTGGGTGAAGGTATGGCAGTGCATTATGCAGTAAAACTTAAAAACGAGGGCAAGTCTATTGAAGAAACTGCCGAATGGCTCGAAAATAACAAACTCTCAATTTGTCATGTGTTTACTATTGACGATTTGTTTTTCTTAAAGCGCGGCGGAAGACTTTCGGGTACGAGCGCGGTTTTCGGAACACTTTTGGGTATAAAACCGTTACTCCACGTTGCTAATGACGGAAAACTTTACGTAACAGGTAAGGCAAGAGGGCGTGCCGCTGCTATGGAACATCTTATCGCTTCGGTTGGTGAAAAGGGAATAGATGTTGCAAACCAAGATATATTCATCGTTCACGGCGACTGTGAAAACGATGCTAAATTTATTGGTGAAGAGGTTAAAAAACGTTATGGGGTTAAAAATGTTGTATATAATTTAATTGACCCTGTAATTGCGGCTCACGCAGGCCCCGGTACACTTGCAATTTTCTTTATTGGTAAAGAAAGATAAAATTTATAAAAACAAAAACAGCGGCGGAATTTTCCGTCGCTGTTTTGCTATAAAGAAACAGATTTATTCTTGAAATAAAGCCAAACTTTCAAAAGGTTTAAGGCTGAATTCAATTATTGCTTTACCGTTTTTATGAGTAAGGGTGAAACGCTCGCTTTCTTCAATGAAAGTATAATCGCCGTCTTCAATAATAAGTGTATCACTTACGGGTTCGGCTGTTATATTTGTAAGTGTCAGAACGCTTAAATGACCGTCAGAATTGCTATTCATTGAAACTGTAATAACGGGACCTTGAGCCTCGCTATCGCAATTCTTAATTTCCGCGTGGGGAAGAATACCGTTGCTTGCTAAAATATCGGCAAGGTATTTTCTTGAATCTTTATTAGGCTCAGTAATATACGAACGGAAGAACTGACCCGTAAAATAATAAGCGGTTCCTTTGCCAAATGAATTCTTGGTAAGGGCAGGGTTGCCGTCATAATCGGCTAAAACCGAGGCTGTAGTTGGGGTTACAAGTTCCATAATGGTTTTAGGAAGTATTCCCAAACTGTTAGTTTTATAAAGACTGTTGTTTTCAATAACGCTTATATCGTCACGCTCAAAACCGAATACCTTGTCAAGATTGCCGCCCGGTAGGTCAAAATAACAAAAACCGCCGGGCTTTTTCTCTGCTAAAATATAATCGGCTATGACCTGACCGCCGTCTTTAACATACACACTGATAGCGTTTGCACATTCTTCCGACATAACATAAGTGCAGGGAAGTACCAAGGCTTTATATTTTTTAAGTGAGCCTTTTAAAATTTCCTTTTCGGTTATAAAGTCGTTGTTTATGTGTAGGTCGTTTAAAATGAAGTTTGCGCCTATAAGTGAATTGCAGTAGGTGTCTTTCATATTTTCGTAACCCATAATGTGATTAATTTGTCTGGAAGAGAAAATCGCAACATCGGCTACGCGCTCGGAAGAATTGTAAATATGATAAAAATCATTCATTTTAAGGGCCAATTTGCCGACCTCACGTGTCTTATTAAGCGGTTTGCCATTAGGTTTTACAAGTCCGAAATCGTTACCTTCGGTATCGCTCATACGGGGGCGCCAACACCAGTACATAAGACCCTTAACGCCGTGACCCGCGCGTTGCAATAGGGTGGATTTAAGTTCTTCGGCAGTGGGGGAAACGGGCGCCATATATTTTACCGAGCCGCCGCCTGCTTCTACTACAAAGGATGATTTGTTAAGCGCCTTTGCCATACTTGTTGCAATGCTCATATAAAGCGCGGCTACTCGGCTTGGGCGGTTAAAACAACTAATACCTATAATGTCAGTACCCTCTGCTAATTTCCAAGGGTCAATACTTTGATTAATGCCTGTTGTCATTTCGGTTATGGTAGGTTGTAAAGCACCGTTTTCCTTAAAAATGCGGTCGGCTTCTCTGATATGACCCGCAAGGTTAAGTTCCATAAATTCTTTCCAGTCTTCCCAAGAAGCAAAACCTCCTCTTTGGCGGGCGGCTGCTGTCGGTGGATAAACAGAATCGAAATCTTTGAAATCCGCAGGACCTTCAGAACTCCATACGGCATTTAATTTATCAATTGTTTTATATCGTTCTTTAAGCCAAGTACGGAATTTGTTTACTGTGTGTTCGCAGTAGCAAATATCACTGCCTGTATACCCGGGACGAGATAAAAAAGGTTCGCCCCAAAGCACATAACCGCCAACGCGTTCGTCTTTTCCAAAATGGCGCGCCACTTCGGTTAAAAACCTGGTTGCATATTCCTGGTATTTCGGTTCATCAATACAAGGAACTACAAACTGACCGTGCGCTAAAGCGTCCCCATTGCTGTCAACAAAACCTTTAGTTTCCTCGCGGAATTCTTCCATAAGCCATCGTGGTGAATAAAAGCCAACACTGTTTTGTGTAGCAACATTGATTATAGGGGTGATACCGTATTTATGCGCACATTCAACCATGTGGTCAATAAGGGTAAAATCAAATTCGCCTTTTTTGTATTCAATATCATGCCATTCAGCAAAACCGTGTACACAGTTGTAACCAAGGTCTGCCATATTTTTAATGTCGTTTTCCCATTCTTCTATAGGGGCGGCGAGTGTACGGCAAAAGGGGGCGTACATAGCGCCTACTAAAAACTGATTTTCTTTGTTAATAACTTTCACAGCAATTTCTCCGTTTTTTATTTTTCTAAGGCTTTGATTGCCTCGTAAACCGACCAATTATTATTTTCTAGAGCGTTTTCGGCGGTTTCTTCGCTAACACCTAAAATTTCTACAATCATTGTAATGGCGCGCTGTCTTAACTTGCGGTTAGATGTTACCATATTAACCATATAGTTTTTATAAACGTAACCAAGTTTAATGCAAACTGAGGTTGAGAACATATTAAGTATCATTTTTTGCGCAGTGCCGGCTTTCATTCGGGTGCTACCCTTAATAGCCTCTGCCCCTGTGAGAGCGGCAACGGTAATATCTGCTACTTTAGACATTAATGT
>JAZQHI010000069.1:0-6133 GCA_045540535.1 Acutalibacteraceae bacterium
TCAAAGATTTTCCATTAATTGTAGGAATTGATTCAAGCGGAAACAGTATATTTGATAAATAAAAAAAGAGTTGCTAAGGTAAATCTTAGCAACTCTTTTAGGTTTAAAACTAATCAACAAAAGCAATTACGTTAGCAACCAAAGCTAAAACGAAAAATACAATAGCGATAACCTTTGTCCACTTAGCAAGGAAGGATTCAAAATCTCTCGCCTTGTTTTTAGAAAGGAAGGTTTCGGCGCCACCTGAAATTACACCGTTAATACCTTGTCTGTGTCCTGGCTGTAAAATAACAACAGCAATTATAACAATGGATACAAGCATAACTAATACACCGATTATATATTCTATAGCTAACATTTATAGCACCTCCGAAAAAATATAGTTAACAGTTGTATATTACCACAAATAGAGAAATATTGCAAGAACTATTTATTATTTTTTTGGCAACAACAGCTACTTTCGTGCAATTTTTCAATTTTTAATGACATTTCTTGCTCGTTTTTAATAAAATTAAGCTTTCGGAAAAGAGATTCGGGCGCAGATTTAGAATAAAAAGCATTCGTAATTCCTCTGAAATCTCCAATATGTAAAGCAGACCGCAAGATTCCATCGGCAAGCATAATATCTTCTTCAGGTGTGATAAAATTGATAACAATTTTATCATTATCAATTTCATATAAGCAACAACCTAAAAATTTATCGCCGTTGCGCGCTTCGGTTACTCCCGAATTTTCATTAAACGGTTGATTATATTCTGTATAAAATTTTTCAATCTCTGCTTTGTCTTTTATAGGTATTACCGTTATCATTACTACGCCTCTTTTTTGCTCGAACTGATATTTTCAAGTCGATGCAGTTCCTTTTCGTTAAGATTACGCCATTTCCCCTGCCCCAACATTCCAAGCTTTACGCCCGCAATTTCGGTGCGCTTTAAACGGATAACCTCTAATTTTACCGCATCACACATTTTGCGAATCTGACGGTTTCTGCCCTCGTGAATTATAAAGATTAAAACTGTTCTGTCTTCCTTTTTTTCGGCTATGAAAACCTCAGCAGGCAGAGTCTTCGCACCGTCTATTATGACACCAGAACACAGCTTGTCCAGTTTTTCGTCAGTTACCTCACCCTTAACCGTTACTCGATAGGTTTTGTTAACGTGGCTGCTCGGATGGGTTAGTCGGTTAGCGAAATCACCGTCATTAGTAAGGAAAAGTAAGCCCTCGGAATCCTTATCAAGTCTACCTACAGGAAACACCTTGGCGGGAACATCCTTAACTAAATCGGCAACACATCTACGGGAAAACTCATCGCTCAGCGTCGTAACAAAGCCGCGCGGTTTATGTAACATTATGTAAACCTTTTCGTTAACAGCCACAACTGTTTTTCCCGAAACTGTAACCTTATCTCGCTTAGGGTCAACACTGTCGCCAATGTGGGCTACTCGCCCATTCACCCTTACTTTGCCCGCTTCTATTAATTCCTCAGCCTTTCGGCGCGATGCTACGCCGCAGGCTGATAAATGCTTTTGTAATCTTACTTTTACAGTTCTCATTAAATACTCCTAATCAAAAATAAATACATTTTACTTAATTTATCAAAAAAATTAGTATTTGAATACTCATTATTATAATCAAATTTAGATTTAATATTTTTTGTTGCAACAAGTCTGTCGTTCGAATAAAATTCGGTGTAACCTATTATATCACCTTTATTAACAGGTGCCGTTACCATCTGCGGCAAAAATACCTTATAAGTAATTTCTTCATTTGCACCGACGCCTATATTAAGGGGTTCAAACTCCAATTCTATAGAACTTTCATTTGGAGAAAGAAGAGGCAATTTTGGGCTGCATTTTGGAAAAATTAAGGTATCCTTAGCACTTTTAAAGCCGTAATTCAGCATATCAATATGGTCCTGCCAGTCATTTTTATCGTTAAGCGTTACCGCAATCAAGGTTGTATTACCACGCCTTGCTGCCGACACTAAGCATCTGCCCGAGTGCGATGTGTAACCCGTTTTAACACCGATAACACCATCGTACATCTTAAGTAGCTTGTTATGATTATTAAGCATTACTTTATTACCGCTTATCGTAACGGTTTTAGTTTTACTCGCCGCCGCTTTTGCAAAACTCTCGTTGCGCAAAGCGTATGCAGTTATTACCGATAGGTCGTAGGCAGTTGTAAAATGCCCATCAGCATCAAGGCCTGATGGAGTTACAAAGTTGGTGTTATGTAAACCGAGCTCAACAACCTTGCCGTTCATTTTTTGCGCAAATTTTTCTACCGAACCCGAAATAGCTATTGCAGCAGTATTGGCAGCATCATTACCTGACGGTAACATAATACCGTAAAGTAGGTCGCCGAAAGTTACGGTATCTCCAACCTTAAGCCCCATAGAAGAGCCCTCAACATAGACCATTTCCTTAGTTGTGGTAATTATTTTGTCGTTAGTATTTTGTTCGGCAAGTAATAGTCCTGTCATAATCTTAGTTGTGCTTGCCATCGGTAGCCTCTGCTGAGCATTTTTCGAATAGATAACCGAAAAGGTATCGGCATTTATTAAAATTGCAGACTGAGCCGAAGTGTCAAGCGCGTAAGCACTGACACTGAAAACTACCGCAACCATTAAGGACATAAAAAGGAATTTAAATAATTTCATAGCAAGCACACCTTTAAATGTAATTACTACATATTACTAAAAGGTGCGCTTTAATATAACTAATTTTCCTTTTTAAAAAGTTCCTTAACCTGAGCGATAAGTTCAGGGGTCATAGCTATAGCCTTTTCAACGCCTGAAAGTTCATTATACACGGGGAGCATCTTAACATTTTCGCCATTAACAGCAATAAAAGCAATAGGAACAATAGAAACGCCTGCACCGCCACCACCGCCGAAAAGAGCAGCCTGAGTTTTATTACTCGCAAAATCGGAGCCGCCCGAAGCCACCCCGAAAGACACCTTTGAAACAGGTATCAAGGTAATTCCACCCACATTTACAGGTGAGCCAATAATAGTATCAGCGTCCACCACTGCGCGAAGTTTTTCCATAGTTACGTCCATAATACCCTTAATATTATTTTCGCTCATTGTTAACACTTCCCTCTCTATTAGTAAATTCAATATATTTTTTCATAACAACTACCGCCGAAATTAAAAGAAACAAGGGTGAAATAGAAATTTCGGCGCCAAAACCAAGGCTTGATTTTGCCTTTTCAAAATCAGAACTAATATTAATTTTTTTGATTTTAATTTTAGTTAGCGTTTCAGCAAATTTTAAAGCATTGTAAAATGCCGTACAAACTACACCGTAGGAAATTGCAGTTACTGCGGCATCTGTGGATGCTACAATAATATCAACACTGAGTTTTTTTACCTTTATATGACGTACGATAAATTTGAGCTGAGAGAAAACAGTCTTTAAAAAATCAAGCATAATTTTTATAAAGGTTGGAAAATCATTTTCATCAAATAATTTTTTAACGAAATTATCCTTTTCTTTTTCCTGAGTATCCGCTTTATCAGATTTTTTATCTAATTTTCTCTTTTGCTTGGGTAAAATCTTAATGCCCGCATATTTCAGTTTAAATTTAAAATCATCGCTAAATAACAGTTCCAATTTTAACGGGATTAGTAAGGCGATTAAAATTAGTATTAGAACTGAGGCAATTATAATAGCAACTATCAAACCTATCGCCCTCCCATTAAATTATTAACAAAATTTTCCCGATTATTATTGGTCCTCGGTTTCTTCAACCGACATTTGCTCTGCAACATCGGGTGATACCACACCCTCGACTTTTGGAAGTTCGGGTAGGTCCTCTAAGGAATTTAGGTTAAAGCAGCGTAAAAAATTCTTTGTTGTACCGTATAAAAGCGGTCTTCCCGGAAGTTCAAGGCGTCCGCGTTCTTCAACCAATTCCTTTTCAATCAAAGTTGTAACAACGCCCGAGCAATCAACACCTCTTACCTGCTCAATAAATGATTTTGTTACGGGCTGATTATATGCAATAACGGCTAAAACTTCAAGAGCCGCATTTGATAGCGGGGTTTTGCGTTTAATATCAAATGCCTTTTTGATAAATTCACCATATTCCTTTTTGGTGCATAGTTGATATGTATTATCAAGCGTTAAAAGCTCAAGAGGAGAAGATTCAAGCGCATCAGCCAATAAATTTGCCGCATTAGTAATAACTTGTGGCTCAGTTTCAAAAGTTTCGCAGAGTCTTCCAATACTAATAGGCTCCCCACTTGAAAAAATCACAGCAAAAAGCGGTTTAATTAAATTTTCAGGTTTCATCACTAACGCTTCTCCTTAATCAAATTAATTTGGGCTTCATCGCCCTCACCTTTAAGTTCAACGCGGTTGGCTTTACAGAGTTCTAAAACCGCCAAAAAGGTTGCAACAAGCTCGGAACGGCTTTTAGATGCGCCGTATAAAGTAGATAATTTTTGAGGCCCTCTTTTAAATAAATTGCGCATTACAAAAACGATTTTTGTGGAAACTGAAACAATTTTCTTAGCAACTATTTTAACAAATGCGTTGGCAGGCGGCGGAAGTTTTCTCTGTCCTCTGCCGACAGCCGATATGTAGGAATCGAAGATAAGCTGTTTATCGTGTGTGAGAACATAGGTCTTAGGCAATTCAACTTCAGCTGGACCTTTTATAAATTTATCAAACCCATCAGAGCGAGAGGACAACATCTGCGCTACCTGACGGCAAATCTGATATTCAATAAGCTGACCCGAGAGCTCGTCCTTTAACTGTTCGTATTCCTCGTGTTTAGGTAATAGCTTTGCCGTTTTAATATAGATAAGACGTGAAGCCATTTCCAAGAATTCACTCTCAATATCGGGGTTTTGCTGCTGCATGAAATTTACCTGCTCTAAATATTGGTCAATAAGAACAGATAACTGAATATCGTAGATATCTAATTTGTTTCGAGCTATTAGCTGTAATAGTAAATCGAGTGGTCCCTCGAAATTTTCAAGCTTATAAACATAAGGAAATTCCATAATATCACCAAATTAAGAAATTAATGTGAACGGTAGGTCTGCAAGAAAGCTAAGTCCCGTAAAAAGATAACCTGAAATATAACTTAAAGGAGTTGATAGCACCCCTGTATAGAGCAAGAAAATAAGCGCTAAAGAAATGTAGCGTTCATACTGCATAACTTTAAAATAAATGCGTGTTGGTAAAATTACGCCCAAAATTCTTGAACCGTCAAGCGGTGGAACAGGCAGTAGGTTAAAGACTGCGAGGGATATGTTTATACTTGCAAACTGAAAGAAAAACAAGAGTATAAATAAGGTTATGCCTGCTGATACTGATGAAAATATTAGACCGAATATATTCATCAACAAAAGTGATAAAAATGCCATAATGAGATTTGATACGGGTCCTGCTAAAGCAGTGAGCGCCATACCAAACTTTGCATTTTTAAAATATCTCGGATTTACCCCCACAGGCTTTGCCCAGCCAAAACCGAAAATTAAAATCGCGGCGGCGCCGAAATAATCTATATGAGCAAAGGGATTAAGGGTTAATCTTCCCGTAAATTTTGCAGTTGGGTCGCCAAGCTTAGAAGCGGCAAAACCGTGCGCAAATTCATGAACAGGCAAAGCTAAAAAGACAACAACCAAGGCAGATATTGCATAGGCAATAAATTCGGTTGGTCCAACCTGCCCCCTTAATGCTTCTAGTAACAAAATACAACACCCCCACTTTAACAGATAAATTATACACCAAAAGAACAAAAAACACAAGTAAAAAAACCTGCAAAACGCAAAGTTTTGCAGGTTTTAGATTATTGCGAATTATTCGAGCCAACCTTAAGTGAAGTAGAATAGTATCTTCCGCTTCGATAAATCTTAACGGTTACAGTCTGACCCGGCTTTGTATCGGATACAGCATCGGTAAGAACGGAATATTCGGTTATTGCAACGGAATTGAATTCCACAATAATATCGCCACTGCGTATACCCGATTTTTCTGCAGGTCCACCGCTTATAACACTCTTAATAACGGCTCCCTTAGGATAACCTAATTGGGTTAAAATTTCAGCAGTATATTTTTCGCTGATGGTAATACCAATGTATGGGTTGGGGTCGTTTTCTTTTGCAATTATATTAT
>JAZQHI010000070.1:0-2941 GCA_045540535.1 Acutalibacteraceae bacterium
ATAATACCTTAGAAATATTCTCGGTCATAGCACGCTGTTCAATAGCTCTTACATAATCACCCTGGTTGAATGCCGACATATCAAAATCCTGACATTCTGCACTCCAAAGACGTAAAGCATTTACAGCCCTGCCCTGTTTACCTGCAACCATAAGGTCATAAGGTACTGCCCTTACTGTCTGGTAACCTGTATGCTCTATATGATGATAACTTCCGTCCCACCATTCGTTAATCTTACCGTCAAAATTAACATCTACCGCACTTGCAGGTTTAGCCTCAAGCCAAACGCCGCCGCCTGGGAGCCAGAAGTCAGGCATTTCAGTCTGCCAACCCTCAATCAATTTTTGACGGAAGATACCGAGTTCGTATTTAATGCAGTAACCCATTGCAGGATAACCGCCTGTTGAAAGACCGTCAAGAAAACAAGCCGCAAGTCTACCCAAACCGCCGTTACCAAGACCAGCATCGGGTTCAAGGTCATAAAGTTTGTCAAGTTTAACTTTAAATTTAGCCAAAGCCTTGCTCATAATATCGGTAAGTTCAAGATTGTAAAGATTGTTTTTGAGCGAACGTCCCATAAGGAATTCCATACTCATATAATAAACCGTCTTAGCCTCTTGCTCGTCGGTAGCCTTTTTGAACTCGGCGCGTCTTTCATTCATTATTTCAAGAAGAACCAAAACGCAAGCCTTATAAAAAAGTTCATCGGAAGCAAGGTTCGGTGTAACACCGAAATTATGCGAAAGTTTTCTTTCGATCATTGCTGCTATATTTGACGCTGTGTACTTTGCCATCATTATCTCTCCAATATACAATTGTTCATTATATTAATTATTATTTACTTATAATAATACAATATTCTAATATTTTTTGCAAGTAATATCTATAACTATAAATCGGCTATTTTTTATGCAAACTGCATAATTTTTTAAAATATTTTAATTATTTAAAAAAACTTTTTGACATTTAGCACAATTTTCAAGCAAAAAAGCGTTGCAGTAGCCGTACTACTGCAACGCTTGAAACTATTTGCCTGTTGAACCGAAACCACCGCTTCCGCGTACAGTTTCTGAAAGGTTTTCATTTTCCTTAAATTCAACTTTTAAAAACGGAGTAATTACGAGTTGCGCTATGCGCTCGCCGTCGGCTATAGTTTGTGAAATTCCTGAATGATTATAAAGTGACACCATAATTTCACCGCGGTAATCGCTATCAATAACCCCAACTTTATTTGCAGGCGCCAAACCGCGTTTTGTGGCAATTCCGCTACGAGCGTATATTAAACCTGCATAACCCTCTGGTATTTCGAGGGACAACCCCGTATGAATAAGTCTGGTTTCACCGGCCGCAATTGTAACTTCACCGTCTTCACAAGCATAAAGGTCTGCTCCTGCAGAAAATTCGGTTCCATAGGTTGGCTTTACAGCCTTTTCATTAAGTTTTTTAAAATTAACCTTAATCATAATAAGTACCTCTATTCATAGATATCCCCCGAACCCATTTTACGCTCCCACACGCCGTCTTTAAGTACGGTTTTGCCCTCATCCAATGATTTTTTTACATCAATAATGCGCTGATTTGATGAACCGCGAAAAATAAGGTTCGGGCTTTTCAAATTTTCAATAAATCTTCCGTCAACCAAAACGTCAATATACTTTAGCATTTCTTTAACTGCAGAATTGATACTTTTTTGCAGTTCTTCATCAAACACAAATCCTGTATAGCACCAAACCGTTTTATCGGGGAATTTTTGTTTTAATTTTTGCAAAAAAGGCGCAAGGGTTTTAGCGTTTTCGGGTTCAAACGGTTCTCCGCCCAAAAGCGAAAAACCCTCAATATAATCGGCCGCTAATGCGGTTAAGATTTCATCGGCAACCGCGCTGTCAAAAGGCTTTCCGTAGCTAAAATCCCAAGCCTCGCTATTAAAACAGTTTTTACAGCGATGCCTGCAACCGCTTACAAAAAGCGACACTCTGACCCCAGGTCCGTTTGCAATATCAAATTTTTTAATTGTAGCGTAATTCATAACCGAAATTAAAGGTGTAATACCCTTTCCTTAATTTCTTGGGTTCTGCCTTGGTTCCAATACTGCGTGCCGATATAACCGCAAGTCCTTCTGGCAACGTTCATTCTGTCCTGATTAGTGTTGCCACAGTTAGGGCAGGTCCATACAAGTTTACCGTGCTCATCCTCTTCAATACCAATTTCGCCGTCAAAACCGCACTCGTGGCAGTAATCGCTTTTGGTATTAAGTTCGGCATACATAATATTATCATATATAAACTGCATAACCGAAAGTACCGCGTCAAGATTATTCTGCATATTAGGTACTTCTACATAAGATATTGCACCACCGGGAGATAACGCTTGGAATTTAGCCTCAATTGCCAATTTTTCGAACGCATCAATATCCTCAGTTACGTGAATATGGTAACTGTTTGTGATGTAATTTTTATCTGTAACGCCCTTAACAATGCCAAAACGTTTTTGCAAACATTTAGCAAACTTATAGGTCGTACTTTCAAGCGGTGTGCCATAAAGCGAATAATCGATATTTTCTGCCTCTTTCCACTTAGCAGTATACTCGTTAAGTTTACGCATTATTTCAAGACCAAATTCCTCACCCTCGGGTTCGGTTAACTTTTTGCCGTTCATACTGTAAACACATTCCCAAAGTCCCGCGTATCCAAGAGATAGTGTAGAATAACCGCCGTGCAAATATTTATCAATAGTTTCGCCTTTTTTAAGTCTGAGCAAAGCGCCATACTGCCAAAGTATAGGTGCGGCATCCGAAACAGTACCTGTAAGTCTTTCGTGACGGGCCTGAAGCGCGCGGTGGCACAACTCCATTCTTTCGTCGAAAATCTGCCAGAATTTTTCTTTATCGCCCCCTGCAGATAAACCTATATCAACAAGATTAACCGTAACCACGCCTTGATTAA
>JAZQHI010000071.1:0-2840 GCA_045540535.1 Acutalibacteraceae bacterium
AGGCTTTCCCGTGATTGCTGCGTAAATGCATAAGAGTTGTTGGACTCTGAGTGGCAGATTTTTCTGCAATTTGAGTGGTACCGCGGATGTTATTTCACATTCGTCTCAAAGTAATTTGAGGCGGATGTTTTTTTTATTTTATTTTTTAAAAAGGAGATATGCAAAATGGACACAAAAAACGCTTTAGTTCAGTTATCGGAGATTGCTTCGCGAATTAAGGAATTGCGTGACATTATGGGTTGGACAGTGGCTCAGATGGCTGAAAAAACCGAAGTAAGCGAAGAAAAATATGCGGCTTATGAAAGCGGCAAAAAGGATATCCCTTTTACCTTCATACATAAATGTGCTTTGGCTTTTGATGTTGAAATGACCGAACTTTTAGAGGGTCATACTGCTAAACTTTCAAGTTATACCGTAACCCGTAAGGGTCATGGACAGGGAACCGCTAAGGAGGACGGAATTGATATTGCGAACTTAGCGCCTAAGTTTAAGGATAAGTTGGCAGAACCTTACTGGGTTAAGTATGAATATTCGGCTTCTCAGCAAAACAAACCTATTCAACTTACTACCCACTCGGGTCAGGAATTTGATTTGGTGTTGAGCGGAAGGCTAAAGGTTCAAATAGGTAATCACACCGAAATTCTTGATGAGGGTGACAGTATTTACTATAATTCTTCAACCCCTCACGGTATGATTGCGGTTGACGGCAAGGACTGTGTTTTCTGTGCAGTTGTAATGTCGGGCGAAGATACGGCGGAACCTGTTGTGCGCAACAGCGTAATTTCTGCTAAAAAGAGCGAAAGCCTTATCTGCGAAAAGTTTGTAGAAACTACCGAAGATGAAAACGGAGTTTTGAAGGATATTAAATTTAAAAATACCGACACTTTCAATTTCGGTTTTGATATAGTAGACGAAATTGCGAAAAAGTATCCCGATAAGTTGGCAATGCTTCATCTTGACGTTAACCGTTTTGAACGCCGCTTCACTTTCAGAGATATAAAGCATGCTTCAAATCAGGTTGCTAACTACTTTACATCTTTAGGAATTAAAAAGGGCGATAAGGTAATGTTGGTTCTTAAAAGACATTACCAGTTCTGGTTCTGTATGGTAGCGCTTCACAAATTAGGCGCAGTTGCTATTCCTGCCACTAATCAGTTAAAAGAACACGATTTTGAATACCGTTATAATTCGGCAGGTGTTAAGGCTATAGTCTGCACTGCTGACGGCGATACTGCTGATATCGCTACTGCAGCGGCTAAAAAATGTCCTCAGGTAGAAAGCCGTGTATTAGTAGGCGGTCAAAAGGACGGCTGGCATGATTTTGACAGCGAGTATAAACTTTTCTCAAGAAAATTTGAAAGAACGGAAGATACTTCTTCGGGTGACGAAACCGCCCTTATGTTCTTTACTTCGGGAACTACCGGTAATCCTAAAATGGCGGCTCACAAACACACCTATGCTTTAGGTCATTTTGTAACCGCAAAATATTGGCACTGCTGCGAGCGTGACGGTTTGCACCTTACAATTTCCGATACAGGTTGGGGAAAATCGCTCTGGGGCAAACTTTACGGACAGTGGCTTTGCGAGGGCGCGGTTTTTGTTTACGACTTTGACCGTTTTGACGAAAATGATATTCTTCCAATGTTTGCAAAGTATAATATCACTACATTCTGCGCGCCGCCAACAATGCTAAGAATGTTAATTCGCGGCGACCTTTCCAAGTTTGACCTTTCTTCTATTCATCATATGACAACTGCGGGCGAGGCACTTAACCCCGAAGTATTCAAGCAGTTTAAAGAGGCAACGGGTCTTGAAATTATGGAAGGATTCGGTCAGACTGAAACAACCCTTGCTATTGCTAATCTTTACGGCACAACGCCAAAAATCGGTGCAATGGGTAAGGCGTCGCCTCAGTTTGATATTGATATCATTGATTCTGACGGCAATCCTGTAGCAACGGGTGAAGTTGGCGAAATTGTTATCCATACCGAAAAAGAGATACCTTGCGGTTTGTTTAAAGAGTACTATCTTGATGATGTAAAAACAAAAGATGCCTGGCATGACGGTCTTTACCATACAGGTGATACCGCTTGGCGCGATGAGGACGGTTATTTCTGGTACGTAGGCCGCGTTGACGATGTTATCAAGTCTTCGGGCTACCGTATAGGACCTTTTGAGATAGAAAGTGTAATTATGGAACTTCCTTATGTACTTGAATGCGGCGTATCTGCCGAACCTGACGAAATCAGAGGTCAGGTTGTAAAGGCAAGCATTGTTCTTACCAAAGGAACAGAGCCTAGCGATGAGTTGAAGAAAGAAATCCAGAATTACGTTAAATCTCATACCGCACCTTATAAATATCCCAGAGTGGTTGTTTTCCGCGATGAACTGCCAAAGACAATAAGCGGCAAAATTCAAAGAAATAAACTTTAATTCATCATAAAAATATTGACAAATGCCCAATGCTATGATAAAATATACTGTGTAAAAGGCTTTGACGAAGAGTGTGCTTATAATTCACCTTTAGAGAGATAGTGGTTGGTGAAAACTATCGGTTGTTTATTTGTTACTGTAACTTCTGAGCCGAGGGGAAGAAAGGTTTTTAAAACTTAGTAGAACCTCTCCGTGATTGCTGCGTAAATGCATAGGAATTGTTTGATTCCAAGAGTGGCGGTTATGAAACTGCAATTTGAGTGGTACCGCGGGTAAATGATAAATCATTGCTCGTCTCAAAGTCATAACTTTGGGGCGAGCCTTTTGTTGTTTAAAGGTAAAGCCCAAAATGGAGGACATTATGCAACAGATAACAGGACTTGATTTTAAGATCAAAGAAATGGCTG
>JAZQHI010000072.1:0-3710 GCA_045540535.1 Acutalibacteraceae bacterium
CATATTTTCAAATGGAAGCATACCTTGGGTATTAAGATACCGCGTACCTGTTATAAGGTTTTTGGTATTCGCGTTTTCCCCCGTTAACTGATAACCTATAAGATGACAACGGTTGTAAAGGTACTTGCCGTCAACACAGTCATATTTTACAAGGTGCCAACCCGTAGGTTTTACCTGACCGATACTTCCGCGCTCTTCTGTTGGCATAATATCTACTCCAACACAAGCCATTGCTACACCGCACCGGCCTAAAGAATCAAGTTCGGAATAGTATTCGTAACTCTCGGTCACCATATCTTCACTTGTAAATTCAGGTTGGTTGCCGTTTATAACAACAAAAGGTTCACCGCTGAATTCTGGTATATCTGAAACAGATTCTATTATACCGTCATATAGCGGTAAACTACTGTGTTCCTCTTCGGTGGCATTACAGCCCACAAAACACAGAAATATACTTAAAACCAAAACCAAAATAATTTTTGTCTTATTTTTCATATTTAATAATACCTACCGTTTAAAAAAGCAACTGTTCTTTCTATAGATTCCTTAACTTCTCTGGAAACTTCTTCTTTATTAGCGCGGTAATCGTACATAGCGCAATAATCCGAAAGGTCTTTATATAAACTTTTTGAATATTCACTTGTAATTTTAGTAAGGCTTTTTGAAAACTCACTGCCGTAACTGCGCATTTCCTTTTTATCTATTCCCGCTATAAGACGCTCATAGTGAGGCAAGCAAAACATAGGTTGGTTATCAAACAAATCCCTGAAATCACGCTCTTTTTCATAGGTGCGATAAATGGTTGCTATCATTCTTGAAAGACCGTACTCAATTTTATCGCAAATAAAACAGGTATCGCTTACCCTTGCAGCACGCTCTCCCTTTTTAGTGGGAGATACAAAAATATTCTTAGTAAACACATTTTTATTAATTTCGTCAATATGAGTCTGAAGCATTAAACCTAACTGAAGTCTGCCCCTATGCGCTAACATATCATTATAGTGCTTTTCGCAAAAACCTACACGGTTAGTTTCAATTCTTACATCAGGCTCCATCATAGCGTCGCCCATTATGTAATCAATAATTCGGTGCTCAATAATATCCCTCATTCTGCATATCGGGCAACCGTCATTTTCCTCGAATACCTCACTGACAGGTATCGTGCAAATATCATCTCTCATAATTACACTCCTAAAAAAATATTTACATTTTAACACAAAAAAAGTATAATAATTATAGGATGTAGAAGCGCTAAAAAGTGTTTCTACAATCCGATTTTATGTTATCTATTGGTGATTATATGTTTAAAACTGAATTCAAAAATAACAATACTTATATTTCGGGTGTTGCAGATTTTGACCTTCCCCACACCCTTGACTGCGGTCAGGCTTTCCGTTGGGAAGAAAAGGCGAACGGCATTTGGCACGGTGTAGCATTAGGTAAATATCTCCAACTCGAAAAATTAAATGACGGCACGGTTGTTCTTTACGATACCACCGAAGCCGATTTTAATAATATATGGAAAGATTATTTCGACCTTGAAAGAAATTATGATGAAATAATCGAAAAAATCAGTAAAAACGAGATTTTAAATAAAGCATCTCAATTTGGCAAAGGTATAAGGGTTCTTAATCAGGAGCCTTGGGAAACACTTTGTTCATTCATTATTTCCCAAAATAACAACATTAAAAGAATTAAGGGCATTATAAACCGCCTTTGTGAAAATTTTGGTGAAAAAAAGGACGGTTTTTACCTTTTCCCTACTGCCCAAAAAATTGCTTCGTTAACGCTCGATGACCTGTCAGTTCTAAGGGCAGGTTTCAGGGCAAAATATATTCTTGATGCCGCGCAAAAAGTAGCAAACAACGAAATTGATTTATATAATCTTAAAAATTTACCGCTTGATACCGCCCGCGCAGAACTTATGAAAATAAAGGGTGTAGGACCCAAGGTTGCCGACTGCGCACTACTTTTTTCCCACAAACATATAGCGGCTTTTCCGAAAGACGTATGGATTAAGCGCGCTATGGAGCAACTTTTTGACGGCGAACTACCGCCCGAAGCCGTAGAATATGCAGGAATTGTACAGCAGTACATATTCTTTTATGCCAGAGAAACAAAATTAGAAATTAATTAGTTCAGTATTTTTCCAAAAACGAATGCAGGTTTCCGCTGTCGCTATCGCGCCAACCGGGCATTGTTGCCATATTAACGTTATGAAGTGAACGGAAAATATTATCGTCCGCTTCGGGATTTTGTTCCTTAATATCGGCTATTAACTGTTTAATTTCTTTTCTTTTTGAAGTAAGTTCTATATCAGCATTTTTTTCGGTCATTTTACAGGCACACTGTAAAAATTTAAAACCGTTATACTCCGCCCAATTTATAATATCTTTTTCTTTCACCTTATAAAGCGGACGTATAAGTTCCATACCCTCAAAATTAGTACTATGAAGTTTTGGAAGCATTGTTTTTATCTCTGAAGAATAGGTCATACTCATTAAAACGGTTTCTATAACATCATTAAAATGGTGTCCAAGTGCTATTTTGTTACAACCCAGTTCTTTGGCTTTACTGTAAAGACAGCCTCTGCGCATACGGGCGCAAAGATAGCACGGCGCACCGCCTACCCTATCGGTAACCTCAAAAATATCGCTTTCAAATATATGAACATCAAGGTTTAAAGCCTTGGTGTTTTTTTCTATAAGTTCTCGGTTTTCTTTATTATAACCGGGGTCCATAACAAGAAAAATCAATTCAAAAGGCACATCGCTATGCAGTTGTAGTTGCCGCATACAGCACGCCATAAGCACCGAATCTTTACCGCCCGAAATACAAACGGCAATTTTATCCCCCGCGTTTATGAGTTGATATTCCTGAACAGCGGCAACGAAATTATTCCAAATTGTTTTTCTGAATTTTTTAATTATACTTCTTTGCACCAAAATGTGCTTTTCAAGTTCTCTTGCCATTTACTCTTTAATTACGCTCCATTTTTCTATTAGTTTTTCAAGACTGTAAGCCGCATTGGCAGGGCTTGTAGAGGGTAAACAAATTGCTTTTATATTAATTTTGGGTTCAATATACTTTATATAGTACTTTTCGGCAGTTTTACCGTTAACAAAAATTCTTTTAATATTGCTTTTTTCTAAAACTTTACCAATATCATTTGCTGTTACATTTTTAATACTTGCATCGTCAGAACCGGTGATTTCGCAACTTTTTATAACATCCCACAGCCCTAAACCACATTCTTTAATAAGGCTTGTCTTTTCCTTAATATTTTGGGGAACTTCCTTTCCGAAAACCGCGCTTATAACCCGCCAAAAGCGGTTTTGCGGATGTCCGTAGAAAAAAGCCTGCTCCCGCGATTTTACCGACGGAAAACTACCCAAAATCAAAACACTGGATTCTTCAAATACAAGCGGCGGTATAGGGTGAATAATTTTTTTGCTGTTATTTTTCATTTTTCCACCTGAATAAAAAACACTCTGTCACAGATATTATACCTGTAACAGAGTGATTTTGCAATAAGTTTTATTTAATTACTTACCGTACTTTTCGCGTGCAACATAAGTTGTATGCAAATCGTGGTGAGCCTTATGACCGCCGAAGCCGTCGGTATACCACTCACTGTAAAGGGTCTTTACAACGGGTGACTCGTGCGACTTTCTAAGTGCAGAAGCAGCATCCTGATCATAAAGAGCCTT
>JAZQHI010000073.1:0-3527 GCA_045540535.1 Acutalibacteraceae bacterium
GATATCATTTTCCTTGAAAAACTGCCATTATTCTTTAAATAAACTTAAAACTAATTAAATAAGATTACCCGTGTCATAAGGCACGGGTTTTATTTTGTTTTGCTATTCTCCACAAATATAAGTATTAAAAATAAAAGGAACGACTTAACTGTCGTTCCCTTCGTTTTGTGAATTACTTGTTAATTGAATTTTCAAATTTAAAAGGCAGTTTAAAAAAATTATTGTTTAAGTTTTCACCAAATTTATAATGCCTGATAACATTTACAAGCATACCGATATCTTCGGGTTTTTGGCGGTGGCTACCCTTTCTGAAATACCAAATAAGATTTTCGGGAACATTTAAAAATTCGTACAGTTTTTTCGCTTCTAAATTAGTTATGTATGTTCCAACAGGGTTTGCCCAAATATCGCTCGCCGCATCTGAGGATAGCAAAATTCTGGGCGCTACAAGGGATTTTAACATATGTTCATCAAATGGGAGTTCTTCTTCCCTATCAATGTAATCAAACAACTCTTTATTAAACCAATAGTGGAAATTGGTATATAAATCTTTAAGGGTTTCGTTCCGCTGCTCTATGCCATCTTCGTTAATAGCCTTAATATTAACGCGGTAGCAACCGCCACCACCGGCGCCTGATTCATTAGTATTGACTATAGCGGCACGTGTATCCAAAGCGCCTGCAAGCAAAGCAGTTTTTCCGCCACGGGAATGTCCTGTAAAAGCGATACAATCCATATCGGCAATACCCAATTTTTCAAGCGCATCAACAGTGCGCGAATATCCCCACGCCCAAGCCGCAATAGCGCCAAAATTCAAATTCGGATAAATATCATACAAAGGGCTCACCGATTTTTCAAGTCTATCAGCAACAAGGTCTAAGCGGTTAAAAAATACAGGCATTATTCCGTTGTCGGTAAAAGTATTAAGATAATCTTTATCGTAAACAATATCAAATGTTATATCTCCGCTGATTACTGCAGGAAAAGGACCTTTTCCCTCGGGCAAAACCGCCATCATAATTATATCAACTGTTTTTTCCTTAGTGCCAGTAATAATTTTGAAAAATTGCATACGCGGAGTTCGGTTTATGGGATAAACTTCCAAAACTTCAGGTTCAGGTAGCAAAACACCATACTGCAAATCTACCGCATCTTTTAAAATCTCGGTGCGTCTTAAGGGCCAATCAGATTTATCTGTCAATTTTTTACCGTTTTTAAAGGTGAAAATATCGGGCAAATCGCCTGACATCTTAAACTCTGTAATTTTAATCAAGTTTTCATCGTAGTCAAACATACAAATACCTTCATTACTTTAATTTATAATGTTCTTTTAAGTTATCGTTATTACCGTATGTATTGGAAGTATCGGCAAAAACGGTTTTGACATTTTCCTTAACCTTAGAGTTTTTAACTCGCTTCATTAGTTCATTATAATATAACTCTTCATCAAAGTCTATATCAATTTCTTTACCTAAGAATGAAGATAAATGCATTGCATTTGAAAGGATCAGTCCGTTTATACCCTCTTTACCTTCAGCAACGAGTTCGCCACCCTTTAAAATTGCATTACTCCAGGCGTTTAAAACACCGATATGCTGCTGATTTTTCCCGTCGGTTTCAACTTCAATATTTTTTGCTTTTATATAGCCAAAAGGTTCGGTATTAGTTGCCGAAAATTCAGGTTCGCTAACTTCAAATTCCTGCATAATGAGTTTGCCGTTTTCCACAACGAATTTAGCCTTATCCATTTGAATTTCTAAACGGTTAGTACCCTTGCCGTCACCAGTAGTAGTTATAAAAACACCCGTTGCGCCGTTATCGTACTCGACATAGGCGGTTACATCATCCTCAACTTCGATATCGTGCCATTTGCCATAGTGCAAATGAGCCTGAACCTTAATAGGCATTCCGCAAATCCATTGCCATAAATCAAGTTGATGCGGACATTGGTTAAGCAGAACACCACCGCCCTCACCTGCCCAGGTAGCGCGCCAACCGCCCGAATTATAGTATGCCTGTGGTCTGTACCAATCGGTAATTATCCAATTAGTACGTCTGATTTCACCGTAATTACCCGATTTCACAAGTTCGCACAATTTTCTGTAAACACAGTTAGTACGTTGGTTAAACATCATACCAAAAACAACATCAGGGTGTTTTTCTGCTTCGCTGTTCATTTCACGAACTTGTTTTGTGTAAACTCCTGCAGGTTTTTCAACCATTACGTGAATACCTCGTTTTATACATTCTGTTGCAAAATATGTATGGTCATAATGCGGAACAGCAATAATACAAGCATCAATAAGACCGCTGTTAAGCATAGAAATACCGTCATCAAAATATGTAACATTTTCGCCGTATTTCTGTGCTTTAGACCACTCAAGTCTTTCTGCATTATTATCTGCAATAGCAGTAACAACTAAATCAGGGCACTTATTTTCTTTAATATTATTTGCGTGTCCCGATCCCATATTACCTATACCTATAATTCCAAGTCTTAATTTTTCCATTATTCAAAACCTCTTGATTTAAGATAATTATAACTGCGTTTTAAACATTCAAAAGGGTCCTCGCCGTAGCAATCGTCCTGCTCTACAAGCATATATTCTGTACCTGCATATTCTGCCTTTTCAAAAACGCGGTCAAAATTTATATTACCCTCGCCTATAACTGCCATTTTTTGACCGTAAGCGCAATCTTTTAGGTGAATACACGGCACGCGTCCTTTCAAGTTTTCTAACCAAAAAGCCGGATCACCGCCGCCAACCTGAATCCAATACGTATCGAGTATAAAACCTAACTCGTCAGGACTAAAATCTTCTGACAGACGCTTAAAAACTGTTTTACCGTCTAATTTTCTGAATTCTGCCGCGTGATTATGGTACATAAAATATTTACCCTCGTTTTTTAACACTTGCGCTACAGGTTTATAAGTTTTTACAAAAGTATCATAAATTTCTTTTAGTTCTTTTTCTTCATTTCCGAACGGATAAAAACTAAGACCTATATTATTGCAACCAAAGACTGTGTGCTCCTTTGCCACTCGTTTTATATCACTTAAAAGTTTATCGGGTTGAGTATGAGTAATTACACAACTAAGACCGTTAATTTTAAGTTGATTTTTTAGCCACTCGGCTTCAAAGTCACAAGTACTTGAAATTTGAACCGTTTTGTACCCGATATCTGCAACTTTTTTAAGTGTTTCTGCAAAATCGTCCAAATTTTTGCAGAAATCTCTTAAAGTATAAAACTGTGCACCTATTTTCATAAATTTCACTCCTATAATAAATTTTTAAATGCTTCACAAGCGGTATCAAAAGCAATATTGCTATCAGGATAATTAAAACTTATTTTACTTGTGTCGCCCTCGCGTTCAAGATTTTTAAGACCATTAAAAACTGACAAATGCGGTTCAATTGTAAAATGTTTTCCACCCATAGAAATAAAAGAATTTACTATTTTTTCAATATTACCGTCACCATAGCCTGCAGGGACAATTAACCCGTCCGTTTTAGCATCTTTTATAT
>JAZQHI010000074.1:0-3881 GCA_045540535.1 Acutalibacteraceae bacterium
GACTACCGGGTTGATAGGCTGCATGTGTAAGCATGGTGACATGTGTGCTAGGCAGTACTAATAGACCGAGGACTTGACCTATTTTTTCGTGTCCTCTACTCTTCCATACTTGTTCAGTTTTCAGGGTGTGAGAAATATGTAATCAAAGCAATCCGTAAGGGTTGCTTTTTCTTATATATTGCTTTTTAATGTTTTTTATAAAGGATATTTAATATTTAAAAATGAAAAAGAATTATTTTAAGGATTTTTTTAAAGATGTTTCACTTCGTGATACTGCCATTGCTGTTTTAGGCAGTATTATTTTAGCATTTGGGCTTTATAATATTCATTCCAAGGCTAATATAACTGAGGGTGGCGTTATCGGTCTTACGCTTTTACTCGAAAAAATGTTTAAGATTTCACCTGCTTTTTCGGGGTTAATACTGAACGTTCTCGCTTACCTTGTTGGAATTAACAGATTTGGTAAGAAATTTTTATTCTATTCTGCTGTTTCGGCGGGTGGTTTTTCATTTTTCTATTATATATTTGAACAGTTTCCGCCGTTATGGAATGGAATTGGCGAATATATGCTTTTAGCCGCTGTTTCAGGAGCGTTATTTGTTGGAATTGGTTGCGGGCTGTGCGTCAGGGTAGGCGGAGCACCAAGCGGCGACGATGCAATTGCAATGACACTTTCTTCGGTAACGGGTTTAAGGATAAAATGGGTTTATCTTTTAAGTGATTTAATTGTACTTATACTTTCACTAACATATATTCCACTGTCGCAAATTTTGTATTCGTTGCTTACAGTAATACTTTCGGGACAGATTATTGATTTTATTGTAAATATTAAAAACTTGCCTTATAAGGAAAAGAATGATAAAACCGACAAGATTTAGCCTTGTTGGTTTTATTTTTTATAAATAAAGGTTCTAAAAATATGAATAAATTGTAAAAGTCAGGGAAAGTCAAACTTTTTTTGTAAAAACTATTGACAAACGGAAAATATTGCATATAATAATAACTGTTAGCACTCGAAGTGAAAGAGTGCTAAATCGTAAAAAAGAGGAGTGAGTGGATGGAACTTACGCCAAGAAAGCAGGCAGTTTTAAAGGCTATTATTAAAGCATATATCGAAAACGGCGAGCCGATAGGTTCAAAAAACCTTACCGCACTTTTAGAAAATGCGCCGTCATCCGCTACACTGCGTAATGAAATGAGCGAACTGTGTGAATTAGGTCTTTTGTGGCAACCGCACACTTCGGCAGGAAGAGTTCCAACGAGCAGAGGTTATAGTTTTTATGTAAATTCTTTAATGACAAAGGATGATATAACCGACTCTGAAAAGAATTTAATTGATAAAACCTTTGAAGGACTTAACTGTGAGCCTGAGGGAATACCTTCAGCCGCGGCGCAGATGCTTTCTAAACTAACAGGTTTGCCCGCGATTGCTTGCCTTATAACAGAAAGGCAACCGCGAGTTAAACGAATAGAACTGCTGCCGATAGGTCGGTCATCGGTTATGTTGCTTGTGATTACTGATGACGGCAGAACCCGAAACCGAGTTTTGCGACATAGCGGTTTTAATGACGGAAGCAAAGAATGTTTTACAAAACTTATTGAAAAAAGAGTGAACGGTAAAGCGGTTAACGAACTTACAAAGGCTTATATGCAGAGTGTTATTGCTGAAAGCGGTATTTATATATTAGAACTTATGCCGTTGCTTACTGCTGTTTTTGAAACAGTTTCGGAAATTGAACATACAGATATAACACTCAGGGGCGAAAACGCGTTATACAATATATGCGGGGACGAAAATACGGCCCACAGAATTGCAACGCTCATAAAACGGCGTGACCCGATTATTTCGATACTTGACGGTATTAACGGAAGTGTTGGCGCGGTTTTTGGAGCAGATACCGCTTATAGCGAACTTGAATCTGAAACGGTAATTGCGGCGAAATTTCGTGGCAGTGATAAATATAAAGGCTATGTCGGAGTTATTGGTCCTAACCGAATGTCTTACGAAAAGATAATGCCTTGCATTGAATATTCGGCTGAAGTATTGACTAAAATTATGACAGAGGCGCAAAAGGATATGGAGGATTAAAATTATGGCAGAAGAAACTAAGAACACGGCTTGCGAAGAAACTGTTGCCGAAGAACAACCGAAGCCTGAAAAAAAGGAAAAGAAAGCGAAAAAGGAGTCTGAACTTGAAAAGGTAAAGGCTGAACTTGAAAGCAAAAATGACCTTTTACTTCGCACTGCGGCAGAGTTTGATAACTATAAAAAACGTACCGACCGCGAGCGCGCAGGTATTGCTGAATTTGCAAAAGCAAATGTTATTAAGGAACTTTTACCGATACTTGATAATATTGACAGAGCGGCTGCGCTTGAGGACAAAACTTCACCCGATTATATAAAGGGAATTGAAATGATTGTTAAACAATTTGAGACTCTAGGCGATAAGTTGGGTATTAAAGAAGTGGCAAAGGTTGGGGATACTTTTGACCCGAACTGTCACGAAGCAGTAATGCATATAGAAGACGAAACCTTAGGTGAAAATGTTATCGCTGAGGTATTGCAAAAAGGCTTTAAAATAGGGGATACGGTAATCCGACCCGCAATGGTTAAAGTAGCAAATTAATTAAATAATAAATTATATATTACATTTGGAGGAAATAAAAATGGGAAAAATTATTGGTATTGACTTAGGTACAACTAACTCTTGCGTAGCAGTTATGGAGGGTGGCGAGCCCGTAGTAATCGCTAATGCGGAGGGTGCAAGAACCACACCTTCGGTTGTGGCTTTTTCTAAGACAGGTGAAAGAATGGTAGGTCAGGTTGCTAAGCGTCAGGCTATTACAAACCCTGACAGAACAATCAGTTCTATCAAGAGAGAAATGGGTACTAACTATACCGTTGCTATTGACGATAAAAAGTACACTCCTCAAGAAATTTCTGCTATAATTCTTCAGAAATTAAAGGCAGATGCCGAGGCTTATCTTGGAACTACCGTAACAGAGGCAGTTATCACTGTTCCTGCTTACTTTACTGATGCTCAACGTCAGGCTACTAAGGATGCAGGTAAAATTGCAGGTCTTGAAGTTAAGAGAATTATAAACGAACCTACCGCAGCGGCTTTGGCTTACAGTATTGACAAGGAAGACGATCAAAAGGTTATGGTTTATGACCTTGGCGGCGGTACATTCGACGTTTCGATTATTGAAATGGGTGACGGCGTTCAGGAAGTTCTTGCAACTGCAGGTAACAACCGTCTTGGCGGTGACGATTTCGACAAACGCGTTATGGATTACATCGTAGCAACCTTTAAGGCAGAGCAAGGTATTGATTTGTCGGGCGATAAGATGGCTATGCAACGTGTAAAAGAAGCCGCAGAAAAGGCTAAGATAGACCTTTCGGGTATGACAACTGCTGACATTAATCTTCCCTTTATCACTGCTGATGCTACAGGTCCTAAGCACTTTGAAACCACACTTACACGCGCTAAATTCAACGAACTCACTGCTGACCTCGTTGACGCTACTATGGCTCCTGTTCGTCAGGCGCTCAGCGATTCAGGTCTTAACAAGGGTGATATTAACAAGGTGCTTATGGTAGGTGGTTCTTCAAGAATTCCTGCTGTTCAGGAAGCAGTTAAAGCATTTATGGGTACAGAACCTTTCAAGGGCATTAACCCCGATGAATGTGTAGCACTTGGTGCTTCACTTCAGGCAGGTGTATTAGGCGGCGATGTTAAGGGTCTTCTCTTGCTTGACGTAACACCTCTGTCCCTTGGTATTGAAACTATGGGCGGTGTATCCACTAAGGTTATTGACAGAAATACAACTATTCCTGCAAAGAAGAGCCAGATTTTCTCTACCGCTGCTGACGGTCAGAC
>JAZQHI010000075.1:0-9793 GCA_045540535.1 Acutalibacteraceae bacterium
ACTAAAAAGTTCAGGCTCTTAAATTTTTAATTAATTTTTATTTACAATCTCATCAATTTCTTTTGCGGCGGCGGCAAGGTATTCGTTCTGGAATTTTTCAAACTCGCCGTTGTCTACAAGTTGCGCGAGGGAAACGTCAATAGGCATTTTGCCAAGAAGTTTAACGCCTAATTCTTCGGCTATGCTGTCACTTCCCGAACCGAAAATATTAAAACTTTTTCCGCAATCGGGGCAAACAACATAACTCATATTCTCAACAATGCCGAGAACTTCAATATTCATAAGATTTGCCATATTGTAAGCCTTTTTAACTATCATAGAAACCAAGTCCTGCGGTGAAGTAACTATTACCGCACCGTCAAGCGGCAGACTTTGGAAAACGGTTAAAGGCACATCACCTGTACCGGGGGGACAGTCAACAAACAAATAATCAAGGTCACCCCATACAACGTCCTGCCAGAACTGTTTAACCGCACCTGCAATAACAGGACCGCGCCACAAAACAGGCGATTCCTTTTCTTCAAGCAAAAGGTTAACCGAAATCAGTTTAATACCTGTTTTAGTTTCGGCAGGGAGTAAACCTAACTCATTTTGCATTATTCTTGAATTAATACCGAAAGTTTTAGGTATTGAGGGACCCGTAATATCGGCATCAAGAATACCTACTTTATAACCCATTCGGCTCATAAGTACAGCCAGCATTGAGGTTACCATTGATTTACCAACTCCGCCCTTGCCGCTTACAACGCCGATAACGTGTTTTATATTGCTATATTGGTTCTGGGGTGTTAAAAGGCTTTCAGGCTCGCGAGAAGAGCAATTAGACGAGCAGGAAGAGCAATCCCCCGAACAACCTTGCGGTTTTTGTTCAGACATTTAAAAACGACCTTTCCTTTAATTTTCTTTATATATTATAATACATTAAATTTAAAATGCAAGGCATTATAAAAAATTTTAATTGTCTATTTCTTTTTCATAATCAAAAAATGTTATTTTTTCTTGATTTATCTCTACAGCATTACGGTATTCACCAAAATAAATTTCTTTAATTTTTTCATAACTTTCAAAAACGCCGTAAATGCCAAAACTTAAAATTAAAATAATTACCGCGGTTAAATAAACCGTTCTTATAAATGTTCCTCTTTTTTGCATTTTTTACCCTAAATTATTAAATAATTTTATTAGGCTTTCGCCCACCATTTCTGCTGAATAGGACGCTTCTTCCAAAGTATTGGCATCTGTCCCGAATTCTATCAGCAAAGCACCGGGTGACAAACTCTGGTTATAATTTTTACTCATTAAATTTATCGGTCTTGCAAGGGTAGGATAATCGGTTTCAATAATTTGCTGTAATTTTACCGCAAGTTTTAAATTTTCTTTCCAATTTGGATAATTTGTAACCGTTCCGCTGTTGCTGCCCATAACAAGCATCACCTGAGCCGCCTTTTTACCGCCGATTTCGGTTACAACCTTAACCTTATCACTTCCACCGTCGGAAATGGCGTCACGGTGCAAATCAAGCACTATTTTTATGCTTTTATATTCCTTTAAATAGTTATTAACCGTTTTAGCCGAACGGGTGTAACTTCCGCTGTACTTAGGATAATCGTGCTGAGTGGTGTCGTGGATAGTGTTTATCCCTGCGGCATTTAGTTTTTCGGCTACAATATCCCCGATTTTTGCCATATTTTTACTGTTATCGGTAGTTCGGGAAGTATAATCCTCGGTGTAGTAACCCTTATCTTCCAAAAGATAAGTTTCGGTTGTGTGGGTGTGGATAATAAGCACCTGAGGTTCACTGTTTTTTTCAATATTAAACCCGATTTCACCCTCTAAAAAATCCTTTAAATTAATATCCAAACCCGTACTGTTTTTTAAATTGACATTACTGTAAGAAAGCCCCGAATTATAGGGCGAAATATACCTTTCAATAACCTTTCCTTTAACCGCTTCGGCGGATACTTCTGCCGTTTCTGTAGTTTCTTTTATTTGGCTTTCTTTCTCGGTTTCTTCTTTTGTTTCTTCTATAGGTTTTTCTTCTTTCTTTTCCTCGAAAACATCATTTTTATTTATAAAAACCGTTTCGGTTTTTGCGGTTTTAAAAGCCGTTTTTTCACCGCCTAAAACAAGACTTCCAACATTAAAAATTAAAACCGAAATGGCGGTTATATATATAAACACAAATCTTAAAATTTCACCAAAACGCACACTAATCACCAAAGAATAATATGCTTTTTTTCCCTGTTTTATACCTTTAATTTATCCTTAAAAATTTCCTAAACCAAACTGAAAAGCACCTCTCTGTCAATTTCGGGTTGCAAAAATAAATTAAGCGATTCGGCTAAAATTTCACTTAAACGGTGGGTTAAAAGGTCGCTGTCCTTTGGGGTTACAACCAAATCTACAGGTGTTTTTGTCTGCTTTCCCGTAAGTTCAAAAGCCAGTTGCATAGCATCTACTACAGTTGGAATTCCGATTGCGATTACGGGGACATTAAGGGTTTTAAAACTTAACTCTTTTCTTGAATTTTTGACCCCTGAACCCGGACTTATACCGCTATCGGTAATTTGTATGGTTTTAAAAAGACGGTCTATACTTAAAGACGCCAGCGCATCTATAACTATTACCGCATCGGGCTTTACTTTTTTTACTATTGCCTCAACCGTTTCGGCGGCTTCAATACCCGTTTTACCTAAAACATTCGGCACGCAAACCGCGGTTGAGCGAAGTCCCGTAAGTCCTATTTTTTCTGCAAAATCGCCTGCTATATGCCTTGTTGCAAGCAGTTTTTCGGCGGTTATAGGCCCTATAGAATCGGCGGTAATTTCGCGGTTGCCAAGACCGACAACTAAAAATTTTTTTGCACCCGATGTTAACATTTCGACCCCTTTTTTTATATATACCTTTATGGGTTCGTAATTATCGGTTTTTTCAAGGTCGGGAAATTCTACCGTTATATACTTTCCTATTCTTTTACTTAGTTTTTCTGCTGTTTTTTCGTCACTAATTTCTATTTTAGAAAATTTTACTCCGTCGTTTTCCTCAACTAAAATTTTTATCCCGTTTTCCTCTGTTTTTTCTTCTATTGCAAGGTCGGTTCTGCCTATCATTTTATCCCTCTTTTTTAATAAAAATTTGTTTCTTTATTTAAGTTGCAAAAATTTTGAAAAATTATACAATTTTTCCCCTTTTTTGAGTTGAAAAAGTTCAAAAAATATGCTATACTAATTTAGATTAATATTATAATTATATTATATATACAAAGGTGGTTTACATAATGCCAATTAGTTCATTAGAAGACATTTGGGATTTAGTTTGCAACGAATGCAAAAAATTAATAACCGAAACCGCTTTCAACTGCTTTTTGAAGGATTTAAAACCCTTATCTTTTATAAACGGGGAATTCACCGTTTCCTGTAATGACGAATATGCCCGCGAAATTATTGAGGAGAATTATTCGGGCGTGCTTTCAAAAGCATTAAAATCGGTAATGGGTATTGAAGTTAAGGTTTTGGTTGTTTACGAGGATGAGGAAGAAAAAATCTTACGTGCGGAAAGATTCAGCGAAGGTCTTTCTTTTGAAGATTTCTTCACCTTTGAAAATTTTATAGTAGGTTCTACAAACCGTTTTGCCCACGCCGCTTCCTTAGCAGTTGCGGATAATCCGAGTATTACCTACAATCCGCTTGTTATATTCGGTCCATCTGGAGTAGGAAAAACCCATTTGATGTTAGCAATTAAAAATCACATCAAAAAGAAATTCCCTTTTAAAAAAATCGAATATATCAGAAGCGAAGAGTTTACTAACAAACTTATCATTGCTTTGCAAGAGGGTAAACTCGGCCTTGGCACTATTGAAGATTTTAGAAACAAATTCCGCAAAGCCGATGTTTTGCTTATAGACGATATTCATTTTATAGCAGGCAAGGAACAGACTCAGGAAGAATTTTTTAATACCTTTAACACCCTGCTTCAGAACAATAAGCAGATTGTTGTTACCCTTGACCGCCCGCCAAGAGATGTTAAAACGCTTGACAACCGCATCCGTTCAAGGCTTGAAAGCGGACTTTTTGCTGACATTACTACACCCGATTTTGAAACAAGGGTTGGTATTATTATTAAAAAGGCGGAGCAGATGGGATTTGAACTGAATGAAAATCTAGTTTACTACATAGCCGAAAATATTAAGGTTAACACCCGTCAACTTGAAGGGGTTGTAAACAAACTTCACGCTCACATTTCAATTCAGAACAAAACCCCCACCCTGTCTGTTGTTCAGGGAATTATTATGGATGTTGTGAATGACACTCAGCCCGAACCAATAAAGATTGAAAAAATAATTTCCGAGGTTGCAAAAACCTACAACATATCTGAAGAAGAAATTCTTTCAAACCGCAAAACTGCCGACCTTGTGTTAGCAAGACAGGTTGCGATGTATATTTCACGTAAAATGACCGACCTTTCTTTAAAACAAATTGGCGCCAGTTTCGGTAAAGACCATACAACCGTTCTTTATAACGTTAATAAGATTGAAGAATTTTTAACAGACAAGCCTTATCAGCGAGAATTGGTTGAAGACATAATTAAGAATTTAAAGAGCAATATTGAAAACGAATTTTAAAAAGTTATCCACATTTTTAAACTTAA
This sequence comes from Acutalibacteraceae bacterium, assembly GCA_045540535.1. Lineage (GTDB taxonomy): Bacteria > Bacillota > Clostridia > Oscillospirales > Acutalibacteraceae > UBA737. The sequence continues at coordinate 4,648 of JAZQHI010000075.1, forward strand.
TTAACCGCAAAATTATAAACACCCCGTGTTAAAAACTTTAATTTCAAAAATTATTAACTTTTAATAAAATTTTTTATTAACACCAAAAAGTAAGTATTTATAATACTTTATAGCAGTTATCCACCGTTTTAACACTATTACTGCTACTGTTATTTTTAAATTTCTTTTAAGGAGCAAAAATTATGATTTTTTCTGTTGAAAGAGCAAAACTGCTTGACGCTGTATCAAGACTTCAAAGGGTAGTAGGTTCTAAAACTTCCATGCCAGTGCTTGAGGGTATTTTAATTTCAGCCGAGCAGGGCAAAATTACCCTTGTTTCTTACAATCTTGAAATGGGAATGAAAAAGGAAATCTACGCTAAGTGTGACGAGGCAGGCGATATTGTTATTAATGCACGCTTGCTTGCAGATATTTTAAGAAGAATGAACGGCATTCAGGTTGAAATTTCTGCTGATGAAAAACTTAATTGCCATATTAAGAGCGGAGAAGCAACTTTTGATATTATGGGTATGGCTGCAACCGATTTTCCCGAGATGCCATCTGTTGCAGGCAATAACACAATTTCTATTGAAGGCAAACTTTTAGGTGATATGGTAAAGGGCACAATTTTTGCTACTGCTCAGAATGAGGGCGCAAAACCTATACTTACAGGTATTAACGTAACAGTTAGTGACGGTGTTTTGCAGTTTGTTGCGATTGACGGATACCGCCTTGCAATAAGAAAAGAAAAGGTTAACATTACAAATAATATTGAATTTACAGTTTCGGGCAAGGCTATAGGCGAAGCGGTTAAACTTATAGACGAAGAAACCGAAAATGTTGAAATTAACGTAGGGGAAAGACTTATAAGTTTTTCTGTTAGCGGATATTCCTTTATTTCTCGTCTTTTAGAGGGTGATTTTGTTAATTACCAAAAAACTATTGTTGAGGGTCACACCCAAAGAGTAGTTGTTAACACAAGGGAACTTATAAATACAATAGAACGCGTATCACTTCTTATAAGTGAATCTTTTTCAACACCTGTACGTTGCTATTTTAACGAACTTAATGTTGTGTTTACCTGCGCTACTTCAATGGGAAGAGCGACCGAAACATTTAATACAAAACTTGAAGGACCTAATTTTGAAATAGGTCTTAACTGCCGTTATCTTTTAGAGGCTTTAAAGGCAACCGAAATTGAAACTGTTGAAATTTTATTTAACGGCGCAAATGCAGGCGTAGTTATTAACCCGATTGACAGTGACGAGTTTAAATATATGATAATGCCGATGAGGTTAAAATAATGACATTTAAAGAAATAAAGATTAAAGAAGATTTTATAAGGCTTGACAGTGCAATGAAACTCGGCGATATGGTAGTAACAGGCGGACACGCGAAAATTGTTATCCAGAACGGCGAAGTTAAGGTTAACGGTGAAATTTGCACTATGAGGGGAAAAAAACTGCGTGCAGGCGATAAGGTTGAATTTGAAAACAGCGGTTTTGTTATAGTTTAAGTTTATGAGGGTAGAAAATTTAAAACTTAAAAATTTCAGGAATATAGAATTTTGTGAAATTGAACCGTCAGAAGAAATGAACGTTATTTGCGGAGAAAATGCGCAGGGCAAAACAAACCTTGTGGAAAGTATCTGGCTTTTTACGGGCGCTAAAAGTTTCAGGGGTTCAAAGGATAACGAATTTTTAAAATTCGGTGAAAGTGTAAGTGAAATAAGCCTTAAATTTTTAAGTGAAGAAATTATAAAAGACGCTACTATTAAAATAAGCGATAAAAGATACGCTTTTTTAAACGAAAACAAACTTAAAAGCCCATCGCTTTTAGCAGGCAATTTTAATGCTATTGTTTTTTCGCCTAACGATTTAAGGATTATAACCGATGGGCCCTCTGTAAGACGGAAATTTTTAGATTTAGCGCTGGGGCAACTTTATCCCTCTTATATAGAAATTTTAAAAAACTATTTAAGAGCGGTAGGGCAAAGAAACAAAATAATTAAAGATTTAAAGTATGACGGAACGCTCGGTATAATGCTTGATGTTTACGAAAAAGAGATTGCCGAAAACGGAAGTAAAATTATTTTTTACAGAAAAAAGTATTTAGAAATTTTAAATTCCTTTTTGCCGGGTGTTTATAGCGGAATTTCTTCAGGAAAAGAAATTCTTGATACAGAATATATAACCTCATATAGCGAAGATTTTGAAGAAAGTTTAAAAAAATCCCGCAAAGAAGATATGTTCAGCGGAGTTACAAGTATAGGACCGCATAGGGACGATATATGCTTTAAAATTAACGGCGTGGATGTGCGAAATTTTGGCTCGCAAGGGCAAAAGCGGAGTGTTGCATTAAGCCTTAAACTTTCAGAAGCCGAGGTTATAAAGAAAAATGTCGGTGAATGGCCAGTCTGTTTGTTAGATGATGTAATGAGTGAACTGGATCCCGAAAGGCAGAATTTTATTTTAAACCACATTAAAGAAATGCAGACCTTTTTAACTTGTTGTGACCCAAGTAACGTTAAAAATTTAAAGGCAGGTAAGATTTTTTCCGTAAAGGACGGTAAGATTTTCTAATGTATATTCATTTGGGTGAAGATACTGTAGTAAAACTAGACGAAGTTATAGGAATTTTTGATATGGATAATACTACGGTTTCAAAACCAACGCGAGATTTTTTGAATTTTTCAGAAAAACGCAAAGAGGTTATAAACGTTTCTTATGAACTTCCTAAATCCTTTATTGTTTGCAGTAAAGGAAGAAAGGAAAAACGGGTTTATATTTCACAAATTTCCCCTGCTACGCTTTATAAGCGTTCGGGATTTATAAACAGTAAGTAATAATGAGAGGATAAAAAATTTATGAGTAACGAAGCAAATATTCCTTCAAATAACAGTTATGACGAAAATTCCATACAGGTACTTGAAGGTCTTGAAGCGGTAAGAAAGCGCCCTGGTATGTATATAGGCTCGACGGGTGAGAGAGGTTTACACCATCTTGTATATGAGATTGTGGATAACTCTATCGACGAAGCCTTGGCAGGATATTGTGATAAAATTACCGTAGAACTTCTTGATGACGGGGTTATAAGAGTAACCGATAACGGACGCGGTATACCCGTTGGTATTAATGCTCAAAAGGGAATTCCTACGGTTACGGTTGTTTTTACAATTCTTCATGCAGGCGGTAAATTCGGCGGTAACGGCTATAAAGTATCGGGCGGTCTTCACGGTGTTGGTGCTTCGGTTGTTAACGCTCTGTCTTCCTGGCTTGAGGTTGAGGTTAAGGACGGCAAGAATATCTATAAAGAAAGATATGAAAAAGGAAATGTAGTAAATAAGTTAGAGGTAATTGGCGATACCGATGTTACAGGTACTACTGTTACATTTAAACCCGACCCTACTATTTTTACAGATACTACACGTTATGATTACGATATTCTTTTACAAAGACTTCGTGAACAGGCATTCTTAAATGCTGGTATAAGGGTTGTTTTACTTGATAAGAGAAGTGACGCTGATATTCCTGACAGAAGTGATGATTTTTGTTACGAGGGCGGTATAAAATCCTATGTTGAGTTTATTCTTGAGGGTATGAAAAAGGATAAACTTAATAAAGATGTTATCTATTTTTCCGCAACTGACGGTGATTCTACCGCAGAAATAGCGCTTTTGTGGTCCACGGCTTACGACAGTAAGGTTATTTCCTTTGCTAACACACTTCACACTATCGACGGCGGTACCCACGAACAAGGTTTCAGACAAAGCCTTGCTAACGTTGTTAATAAATACGCTTTTGATTTTAAAAAGTTAAAAGAGGGTAATGCAAGACTTAAAGGTGACGATATTTTAGAGGGCGTTGTTGCGATTGTATCGGTAAAACTTGCAGATGCGCAGTTTGAAAGCCAGACTAAAGCAAAACTTGGTAATACCTCAATCGGTAAATTGGTTCGCGACCTTGTTAACGAAAAACTTTATCAGTATTTAGAAGAAAATCCTGATGATGCTAAAACAATTATAGATAAAGCGATTGCCGCTTCAAATGCGCGTGAAGCCGCACAAAAAGCGCGTGACGCTTCAAGAAATAAAGCAGGTATCGGCGGTAAAACCCGTATGCCCGAAAAACTTAAAGACTGTATTTCTGACGACCCGACAAAGACTGAAATCTTTATCGTCGAGGGAGATAGTGCGGGCGGTAGTGCAGTTGAGGGCAGAAACAGTACCTATCAGGCAATTTTACCGCTTTGGGGTAAAATGCTTAACGTTGAAAAAGCAAGAGTAGATAAGGTTTACGGTAACGATAAGTTAACACCTGTAATTGTGGCACTGGGCACAGGTATAGGCGAAAACTTTGATATAAATAAACTTCGTTATGATAAAATTGTTATTATGGCCGATGCTGACGTTGACGGTAGCCACATAAGAACACTTCTTTTAACCTTCTTCTTCCGTTATATGCCTGAACTTATTGAAACAGGTCATATATATCTTGCTCAACCCCCTCTATTCAGAGTGGCAAAAGGTAAGAGATATTTTGATGCTTTTACCGATGAGGAAAGAGATAGATATATTGAAGAACTTGGCGGAAATGTTGATGTTCAGCGTTATAAGGGTCTTGGTGAAATGAACCCCGAACAACTTTGGGAAACAACCCTTGACCCCGAACACAGAACAATGCTAAAAGTTACAATGGCGGATGCCGCTATTGCTGACGAAACCTTTACCATACTTATGGGTGAAGAGGTTGAACCAAGACGTAAGTTTATTGAAGAAAATGCAATTTTTGCAACAGATTTGGATATTTAAGGAAGGGAGAGCATAAAAAATGGCTACACAGGAAAAAGTTTATTGGCCCAGTGATGAAGAAACCAAAATTGTGCCGGTTGAAATTGTAGATGAAGTAAAACAAAGTATGCTTCAGTATTCAATGAGTGTACTTGTAGGTCGTGCTATCCCTGACGTGAGGGACGGTTTGAAGCCTGTTCACAGAAGAATTCTTTACACAATGTACGAAAACGGACTAACGCCCGATAAGGCATACCGTAAATGCGCCGATACCGTAGGTTCGGTGCTTGGACGTTACCATCCTCACGGTGATGCTTCTGTTTACGATGCAATGGTTCGTATGGCGCAGGATTTTTCACTTCGTTATCCGCTTATTGA
>JAZQHI010000076.1:0-7444 GCA_045540535.1 Acutalibacteraceae bacterium
AGGAAATGCTAAACTTAAAATTTGTTACGGTATAGAGCATAATGCATGGGATATAGCTTATTCAGATACCGAATTAGAAAACTGGTTTTTATCTCACAGGAAGACGTAAGAAAATTTTATTTGTTTTTCAGGAGGATTTCATAGACATGTATCCCTTGCTATTAAAACCACCCATTAAAGATTATTTATGGGGTGGCACAAAACTTAAAACGGATTTTATGTTTGAAACCGACAAAGATATTGCCGCAGAGGCTTGGATGTTATCTTGCCATAAAGACGGAATGAATGTAGTTCTTAACGGTGAGCATAAAGGTAAAACAATAAACGAGGTTTTAGAAATATGGGGTAAATCTGCGCTTGGCAAAAATGCAGAAAAGTTTTCGTATTTCCCAATCCTTATTAAACTTATTGATGCCAAGCAAAAACTCTCTGTTCAGGTGCATCCTGATGACAATTATGCATTATCGGTTGAAGGTGAATACGGCAAAACTGAAATGTGGTATGTTGTGGACTGTGAAGACGGTGCAGAACTTGTTTACGGTTTTAAAGAAAACATATCAAAGGAAGAGTTTGAAAGACGTATTAAGGACAATACATTAACAGATGTGTGTAATTCTGTTCCTGTACATAAGGGCGATGTTTTCTTTATAGATGCAGGTACTCTTCACGCAATAGGCGATGGAATACTTATAGCCGAGGTTCAGCAAAATTCAAATACCACATACCGAGTGTCAGATTATGGACGCCTTGGCGCAGACGGCAAACCAAGAGAATTGCATATAGACAAAGCGTTAGATGTGACTATTTGCGAAGTGCCGAATATCCCTTACGGTAATATCGGGAATGTAATTATTAGCGGTAAAAATACCATTAGGGAAATGGCGGTATGCGATAAGTTTTCTGCAACACTTTTAGACCTTAATGAGTGTATTGATATATATTCAGCAGATAGTTTCATTTCACTTATTGTACTTGGTGGTAATGTTAGTATTAAGTGGAATGATGGCGAAATTAATGCTAAAAAGGGAGATAGTATTTTTATTCCTGCAAATTTAAAAGCAGAACTAAAAGGTAATGCTGAAATATTATATAGTTATATATAACATAACTGATATTTTGGTGTGATGAAATTATTATTATATTCGTTATTAAATGAGAAGTGCCCAGCCTACGAAAAGTAAGTTGGGCGCTTTATTTAGGTGATAATATTATGATTGAAATATTATTGAAAAGTTAGTATAATACAAAAACAAGCGGATTTTTAAAATAGGGTATATTTTCTTTTTGGAGATAGAAAATAATTGCGTACTGAAAGGTGGGTTTATATGGCAAAATTTAAAAAGTTCGGTATTTTAGTTTTGGCGGTAATTTTAGCGTTACTTTTATTGTTTGTTTTAGCAATATATTTGCCGCAACGTTATTTTGCTCATATAGAAGAACCTTTTGTGCCCAATTATGCGCGAGTAGAACTGACAGAGGACACCGATTACGAAACAATATTTCTTCAAACAGGGCTTGGAAAATCTGCAGTAGATAAATTAATTTTAGATGACAATTTTGAAACCGTTTTGAAAGCGCAAAATTTATTTTTTGAAAAACCCGACGTTGTTTGCACCCCGATTTTCAGTTGGTTCACGCGCGAGGATATGTTGGGGGAAAGCGAAAGTCCTGATTTTGCCGATTTAAGAGCGGGGGATGTGCTTGTTACACTTTCTACGCATAGTTTTGGTTGGCGGCACGGTCACGCGGCGTTGGTGATTGACGAATATACTGTGCTTGAATGTCAACAAATTGGCTATAAGGTTTCGACAGGGGGGATTTACCATTGGCAAAACTATTCGGAATTTGCGGTCTTGCGACCTAATGGGATAACTGCTGAAGATGGGGAGCAGGTTGCCGATTTTGCTCTTAAAAACCTTGTTGGAAAACCGTACAGACTAACATCGGGTATTTTCGGTCCCAAAGCGCCCGATATTGAAAAAGAGAGTAGCGGATTTTATTGCACCAATTTAATCTGGTATATCTGGAACAATTTTGGCATAGACCTTGATTCTGACGGCGGAAAAATCGTTACAGGTTATGATTTATTACATTCTGATAAATTTGAAGTGGTCCAGATTTACGGCATCGACCCGCGCGAATTTATATAGTAAAACTGCAATATAAGGTTGCGCTAGAATTAAAATCAAGTAATACAAATATAAAAATATTGCTTGATTTTAGTGGGATATTATTATAAAATTTAAATGTAAGTTTTAACAAAAATTCCAACTTTCCGTAAAATATAGTATGGAGAGCGGGTGGATTATGTTAAAACGGCGAAAAAAGGTAAAATATAAATTAAGGTTATTTTTAATTTGCTTAATTATTTTAACGGTTTGTCTGGGTGTTGGCTTTTATAAAATGCATCCTGTTATAATGCGTTATGCGGTAAGTAATGCCGAAACTATAATGCTTAATTCTGCTAATGAAGCGGTACTTAGCGTTTTAAAAGAGAATAATGTTTCTTATAGCGATATTGCTCGCCTTACTACTAATGATGACGGTTATGTCACAAGCCTTGAAATTGATGTTTATGAGGTGAACCGCCTTAAAAGCAGTATTTCCAATGCTACGGCTTCAATTATTGAAGATAGGGAATTTTATGATTTAGCAATTCCAATAGGTACCTTTTTCGGAAATACCTATACTGCAGGTTTAGGACCCTCGGTTAATTTTAAGATGCAACTTACGACTACTGCATTTGTGAATTTCAGACACGAGTTTAAATCGGCAGGTATTAATCAGGTTTTGCATATAATAACTGTGGATATTGATATAAAGGGTAGTCTTATTATAACAGGTTATAACAAGGGTATCAGCGCTTCAACTTCGGCAATAGCCGCGCAAACGGTTATAGTCGGAAAAACGCCCGATGCCTTTACAAGCGTTATAGAAAGCCAAACCGATAATACCGGAGGACTCATTAACGATTACGGCGCTATAGCCGAGTAAAAGGGATAGATATAATGGATATTAAAACGGCAGAAAACAGAATTCGTGAACTTAGTGAAATTTTAAAGTATCATAACAGAAAGTATTATATTGAAGATGCTCCCGAAATTGAGGATTATCAGTATGATGCAATGCTGCGTGAACTTGAAAATCTTGAAGAAGAGTTTCCAGAGTTTAAAAGGGAGGATTCGCCTACCCAAACTGTAGGCGGAGCGGCTTTGCGCCTTTTTACCCCCGTAGAGCATAGGGTTAAAATGGAAAGTTTGCAGGATGTTTTTAATTTTGAAGAACTTAAAACTTTTGCAGAAAAAATTGATTGCGTTAAAACTGCTTTTTCTGTAGAGCCTAAAATTGACGGACTTTCGGTATCCCTTGAATACCGTGACGGTTTGTTTTTCAGAGGTGCCACTCGGGGCGACGGTGAAACGGGTGAGGACGTAACCGCCAACCTTATGCAGATAAAAAGCATACCCAAAGCCATAAACTTTTTGGGTGAACTGTGTGTTCGAGGCGAAGTTTATATGCCGAAAGAAAGTTTTTTAAAACTTTTAAAACGTCAGGAATTAATGGGTGAAGCGCCTGCAAAAAATCCACGCAATGCGGCGGCTGGTTCTTTAAGACAAAAAAATCCCCAAATTACTGCTGAACGTGAACTTGATATCTTTGTATTTAATATTCAGTATATTGACGGTAAGGAGTTTAATTCTCACATAGAAACTCTTGATTTTTTGAAAGATTTAGGCTTTAATACCTTGCCTACCTATAAATCTTGCAATAGTATAGAGCAGGTTATTGCAGAGATTGAACGAATAGGGGAAGAAAGAGGCAATCTTTCTTATGATATTGACGGTGCGGTTGTAAAGGTTGATAATCTTAGTTACCGTACAGAACTTGGAAGTACTTCCAAATTTCCTAAATGGGCAGTGGCATTTAAGTACCCACCCGAAGAAAAGGAAACTGTATTAAAAGAAATTGAAATAGGAGTAGGCAGAACAGGTGCGCTAACCCCTACCGCTGTTTTTGACAGTATTACCCTTGCTGGTACTTCGGTTTCAAGGGCAACGCTTCATAACGAAGATTTTATAACCTCAAAAGGTATAGGAATAGGGGACACTATTGTTGTTAGAAAAGCGGGGGATATTATACCCGAAGTGCTATCGGTTGCAAAACATGCTGAAAATTCCGTAGTATTTAAAATGCCTGACAAATGCCCCTCGTGTAATTCGCCTGTGTTCAGAGAGGCGGACGAGGCGGTTATACGTTGCACTAATGCTGATTGCCCTGCACAAATTTTAAGGCATCTTATTCATTTTACTTCGCGTGATGCTATGGATATTGAGGGGCTTGGTCCTGCTGTTTTGGAACAACTGCTTGATGCAGGACTTATCCGTAATATAGATGACCTTTATGACCTTGATTACGAAAAGGTGGCAGAACTTGAACGTACGGGCGAAAAAACCGTAACTAACCTAAAAAATGCTATTGAAAAATCTAAAGAGAATGATTTGTCAAAATTATTGTTTGCTTTCGGTATAAGACATATCGGCGCCAAGGCAGGTAAACTTTTAGCGGAACATTTTGGCGATATTGATGCTATTCTTTCTGCCTCTGCCGAGGATTTTCAAAATATTGAGGGTTTTGGCAGTATTTTAGCGCAGTCGGCGGCGGAGTTTTTCTCTTTAGAAGAAACAAAAAATATGATTGAACGGTTACGCTCGCGCGGTGTCAATATGAAATCTTTAAAAGAAGTAAACGACGCTAGGTTTTTTGGCAAAACTTTTGTGCTTACAGGTACTTTGCCAACTTTAACCCGAAGTGAAGCGTCGGCTATAATAGAAAGTTTTGGCGGAAAAACATCTTCTTCAGTTTCTAAAAAAACCGATTTTGTTCTGGCGGGTGAGGAAGCCGGCAGTAAACTTGAAAAGGCTAACAAATTAGGGGTTACTGTAATAACCGAGGAAGAATTTAACGAAATGATAAAATAGGTATTGACAAAACCGTTATAATAAAATACAATAATAAAGTAATCTTCAGGGCGAGGTGCAATTCCTCACCGGCGGTAAAGCCCGCGAGCCGCGTTTTGCGGTTGATTTGGTGAAATTCCAAAGCCGACAGTACAGTCTGGATGGAAGAAGATATGTAATAATTTATTGCATTATTTTGCCCTGTCTTTAAGACAGGGCTTTTTTGTTTTGGGAGGCATAAAAATGAAAAAAGTTAATATTAAAAGGGTTGCTATAAGCGGTATTTTAGGTGCACTTGGTTTTGTGCTTATGTTACTTGAATTTCCGCTTCCGTTTATTATTCCTGCGTTTATAAAGTTTGATTTTTCTGAATTGCCTGCTATAATCGCGGCTTTTGCTTACGGACCGCTTCATGGGATTTTTGTTTGCGCAATTAAAAATTTACTGCATCTTTTTGTAACAACATCTGCAGGTGTAGGCGAACTTTCAAATTTTGTTTTAGGTGCAATTTTTGTAGGGGTTGCAGGTTTGGTTTATAAAAAAATGCACTCGCGAAAAGGCGCGCTTATAGGTGCTTTAATTGGCGCGTTTATAATGGCTGTGATTAGCGTGTTTTCTAACTATTACATAGTTTATCCAGCCTTTGTTGTGATTTACGGTATGCCCATGGATGCAATTCTTGGAATGTATAAAGCCCTACTTCCTGCGGCGGATAATTTGTTCAAAGCACTTGTTATTTTTAATCTGCCTTTTAACCTGATTAAAGGTATTTTTGATGCGGCTATTTGTTTTATAATTTATAAAAAGATTTCGCCATTGCTTAAAAAATAAATTTGCAAAAATTTCATCTTGACAAATGGTTATAATGTGATAAAATATTAAAAGTAAATTTAATATTTTCCTTATCAAGAGTGGTGGAGGGAACCGACCCTGTGAAACCCAGCAACCTGTTTTTTACAAGGTGCTAAATTCGGCGGAATTATCCGAAAGATGAGGTTTTCAAAACCGCTTCTTTTGTGAGCGGTTTTTTTGTTGACTAATTTAGAATTTTAATTTGGAGGAAGTAAAATGTCAAAGATGCTTTTTACATCAGAATCTGTAACAGAGGGACATCCCGACAAGGTCTGTGACTGTGTTTCAGACGCGGTTTTAGATGCGATACTCTCACAGGATAAAAACGCACGTGTTGCTTGCGAAACTTTTTGTACAACAGGTGTTGTAACGGTTATGGGCGAAATTACAACTACCGCTCAGGTGGATATTCCGCAAATTGTACGTGATACGGTTTGTGGAATCGGATATAACAGCGCTGAGTCTGGTTTTGACGGTAATACCTGCGCAGTTATGGTATCGCTTGATAAACAATCCCCTGATATTGCTTTGGGTGTTGATAATTCGTTGGAGTATAAAGACGGTGCTGAGGATGCCTATAATCTGCACGGTGCAGGCGACCAGGGTATGATGTTCGGTTACGCTTGTGACGAAACCGAGGAACTTATGCCGCTTGCTATCTCTTTGGCGCATAAAATGGCAAAGCGACTTACCGATGTAAGACGTTCGGGCGAACTTGCTTACTTAAGACCCGACGGTAAGACTCAGGTAACAGTTGAATATGATGATGGTGTTGCTAAAAGAATTGACGCGGTTGTTGTATCTTCTCAACATAGCGCGGAAATTTCCCTTGAAACACTCAGAAAAGATATTTTAGAAAAGGTTATAAAACCAATTATTCCCGAAAATCTATTTGATGATGATACAAAAATTTATATTAATCCTACAGGTAGATTTGTTGTTGGTGGCCCTCAGGGTGACACAGGTCTTACAGGTAGAAAAATTATAGTTGATACTTACGGCGGATATGCCCGTCACGGCGGCGGTGCTTTTTCGGGTAAAGACCCCACAAAAGTTGACCGTAGCGCCGCTTATGCGAGCCGTTATGTTGCAAAAAATATCGTAGCGGCAGGACTCGCCAAAAAGTGCGAAATTCAGTTGGCTTATGCTATAGGTGTTGCAAAACCTGTATCGGTTATGGTTGATACTTTCGGTACCGGTGTTTATAGTGACGAAAAATTAGCAGAAGCAGTAAATGAGGTATTTGATTTACGCCCTGCTGCTATAATTGATAATTTAAAACTTCGCAATCCTATTTACAGAAATACCTCTGCTTACGGTCACATGGGTAGAACCGATGTGGAACTGCCTTGGGAGAAAACCGATAAAGCGGATGCTTTAAAGGCTGTGCTTTGCAAATAAATGCAAAAACGGAATTGCAAATTTAATGTTTTTCTATTAGTATTATTTTAGTTTTTTAAAATCAGGTGTTATAAGTGTTCAAAATTTTAGAAAAAAAGCAGTTAAATGAGCAGGTAACCTCAATGACTCTGGACGCGCCTTTTATTGCCAAAAAGGTAAAGGCGGGTCAGTTCGTAATAATAAGGGTGGACGAAAAAGGTGAGCGCATACCCCTTACAGTTGCCGATTTTGAC
>JAZQHI010000077.1:0-2493 GCA_045540535.1 Acutalibacteraceae bacterium
ATTAAATTTCTCTGCATACATTAATGATCAATCAAATGAAAACTATAACTACTATTCATATCCTTCGATAAACAGTGATATAGAAGTTATTGCTGACGGTAAATGGCACGAGGTAATCGGAGATTACAGTAGTAATACAGAAGCCCAGAAAACTGCATTATATTCATTGGTTACACCTACCGCAAAAAACGGATATACTCTTACGGGTGAAGAACCTAAAAAGGAGAAAACAAATTTTTACTTAAAGGTTTACAATAAGAGTATTAAGGAAATTACAAAATCAGATTTACAGTATTCTCACATTGAGTTTCATTTTACTGCGCCTACTGCTCTTGGTGATGGTAATCTTGTAATTCCTGATGCACCAATATCAACTATAAATAAGGATTGGTCTATAGAACCGATTACAGTTACCGATAATCGCAATTTCACAAATGCACTGAACTATAAGCGTACACCTGACCCCATAATGTCGGCCGCTGCAAGCGAGGGCGCACTTGGCGGGAATATGACTGTATACAATACAGCCGATTATCCGGATGATAAGGTATTTACTTATGATACCTATGGCACATTAAGATCTTGGATAAGTACGGGCGGTAATTACCGTTTCTGGATTAAAACACCTAATTACAGTGGAAATAAAATAACACTTAGATTAAACTTCACTGCGTTTATTGATGAATCTAATGATGATTATTCGTATAGCGCATATCCATCTGTAAACAGTGATATTGAAGTTGTTGCTGACGGCGAATGGCACGAAATAATCGGAGATTTCAGCAATAACACCAATGAACAGAAGGCGGCTTTATATGCTTTGGTTTCACCAACTGCAAAGCAAGGCTATACCCTTACAGGCGAAGAACCGCAAAAGCAGAAAACAAATTTTTATTTAAGAATATACAATAAGAGCACCAGAGAAATAATTAAGTCTGATTTACAATTCTCTCACATTGAGTTCCATTTTTCAGAGCCAACTGTTCTTGGCAGCGGACAAAAATATTATGAAAAGATTGCTGTTTTTAGTAGTCCTACCGATAGCGCAACCGTAACATACGCAAGTGGCACTACTTATGCTATGGATAGAACTATGCCGCTTTGTGATGACCTTCCTTTCTTTAATAAAGCCAATACTTATAAAACCGGCGAAAACTATGTTGCTAATAACGGTAATAAAACATTTGGTTTTTTACGTGTTTACAAGGTGGCGATTGAAGATTTTATAAATAATAATAACGCCGAAATTCGCTTTTGGGTTAGAACGGCCACAACAAAGAGTTTTGCATTTAATCTTGTAATTAGAAATAAAGATGGAAAAGACTCATCGATAGTTGTAATGCATAGATATCCTATTACGGTTGAGGGAAAAGACGGTTGGCAGGAAATACGAATTCCACGTTCAGTATTTCAGGATAACCCAAGTGATATGTTTAAAGAAGCGAGCACACAATCTGATTGCACATATGTTCAGTTTGGCTTTACTGTTTTAGGTTCTGAAACAAATCAATATAAGGGATATACTCAATACCCAACATTTACTGCGAATGATTGCATAGAATTCAGTAATGTTATTGAAATGTATAATGACAAGGCTTATGACAAAGGCGATGCTAATAGAGATGGAGAAATAGACATTCGCGACCTTGTACGTACAAAAGTTCAGTCCACAAAGTTAGATGTAAATGTTGGCAACTGCGATATAGATAATGATAACAAGATCAGCGCAACCGATGTGACTTATTTAAGGAAGTATTTACTTGTTGGCGCTTGGAAATAATGGGTGTTGTGTTCTGATATTTGAAAGTTTAGATTCATCTTGTTAATTATCCTATAAATATAACTATCCCACGGATTCAGATACCGTGGGATAGATTATATTTTAGATATTTATTCGCAATTTTGAGACACAATACGTATTTAAAAGGTGCCAACTAAGAGATATTTTTTGGAGATTAAGAAAATGAAAAAAAGCATTTCCATTTTATTAACTTTGTTTTTTGTTTTTTCTGTGTTTTCGGTAATGCCGTCAATAACTGCGGTAACTTTACCGAGCGAACATTTGTCGTCCATGAATAAAGACTGGTCGATGACTAAAATCGCAGTTTTGGATAATAACAATTTTGCAGATGCGCTTAATTATATGCGTACGTCAGATACAATAATGTCTGCCGCAGCCAGCGAGGGTATGCTCGGCGGAAATATGACTGTATACAATACTGCCGATTACGAGGGCGATAAGGTATTTACTTACGGTGAAGACGGAACCCTTAAGTCTTGGGTCGATAACGGCGGATATTACCGTTTCTGGATTAAGACGCCCGATTATGATGGGGAAAAAATTGCGCTAAGATTAAATTTCTCTGCATACATTAATGATCAATCAAATGAAAACTATAACTACTATTCATATCCTTCGATAAACAGTGATATAGAAGTTATTGCTGACGGTAAATGGCACGAGGTAATCGGAGATTACAGTAGTAATACAGA
>JAZQHI010000078.1:0-19965 GCA_045540535.1 Acutalibacteraceae bacterium
TACCCAAGAAATCTTTTTGGGTAAAGATACCTTCACAGTTGCGGTAATGATGCCCATGGCGCAGTATCAAAAATTTGTCCGAAACGGACAGCTGCAAAACGCTATGATCTTTTTGATTTTGGGCATCGTAGCATTGGCGAGCTGTGTTATTATGAGCCATAGATATGTTTCTCCCATTCTGAAGCGTATTGAACAGGTGAAGGCAAATGAAATCGGCGGTGACCCAACCAATATTCGGGAGATCGAAGACCTGTTTGCTTATCTGGCAGCGCGGGATGAGGCCTATGAAGCACGGTTGGAAGAGTTGGAGCAAGAACGACAGGCTGCTGAGGTCAATGCCACGCAGACCCAAAAGGATTACCAAACAGCTCTGCGACAGTTGGATTTGGTGCAGGGGGAGTTGGAGCAGCTTGTAGCAGCACAACACCGGGAGATCGTTCTGGAGGAATACGAATTCTTCCTTTGCAATCTGGGCACATTAACTGCTACGGAGTATAAAGTCTATGAACTGTACTTAGCAGGTAAGAACGCCAAGCAGATTGCAGAAATCCTCGGTATTTCCGAAAACACACTGAAATACCACAACAAGAACATTTACAGCAAACTGGGTATCTCCTCCAGAAAGCAAATGCTGCGCTTTGCGGCATTGAAACAGCATCGGGACACCCATCCGAAAAATCCATAAATAAACCAGCCTCACCGCATCAGTGAAAATACTGATACGATGAGGCTTGTTTTGTTAGCTTTTGATGCCTATGGGGATACTATGTTCGCTGGCCGAGCAAAGGAGGCACAATAAAAGAAGATGATTTAGAAACGATACAGTTTATCGTCTTATGGAAACTAGCAAACGGATTTGTTTTTATATTGTTTTTGAAAAAATACTATATTCCCTCAACTACTACAAGGAAGTAAGGGAAAAGAACCGGGTCTACTACGAGGTGTACAGCTTGCCGAGAACCGAGGAAGTACCGGAGGGGTATAAGGAACTGTCCATGGTCTGCGTAAGACAGGACGGAGCCTTTGAATCCCCCGCAACGGTAAGCAGTGTCTGCCGCAGGGCAAGAAAGGTAATGCCTGATCTGGGAGAGTTCCATTTCCACCTGCTCAGGCATACCTTCACCACCAATCTGTTGACCAATGGTGCAGCGCCGAAGGATGTGCAGGAGCTTTTAGGCCATGCCGATGTAAGTACCACGATGAACGTTTATGCTCACTCAACAAGAGAAGCAAAACGCACTTCCGCAAGACTGCTTGATAAGGTAGTCGGCGGTTGAAAACAAAAACTTTCCCTTATTTTCGCTCATAAGGGCAAAAACAAGGGAAAATACATAACAATTGAGATTGTGATTGCTGAAAAAACTAGTAAAATCAAGGGTTTTTATAGCGTTAGTTTAATAAATTCCAATTTGTCGAATAGATGATATTTGTTTAGATAAGGGTTTTAAGTTCCCCTAACAAGTGACATTTGGGCGCCAAAACGTCCTGCTTGTTACGGTATAAGACAAAATTAAAAGATGCACGAAAATTTCGTGCATCTTTTTTGCTGTCCTTTAGAGTGCGACTCATAAGTCAGCACTTTTTTATTTAAAAATAAATAATATGTGAATTTTTATAGTGGGTATCGGGCTCTAAGGCTATCATACCCTCTTTTTTTGCAATGTCATAATCTTCGTCAAGATATGACGGCGGTGCAGTCCAGGGTTCAAGGCATACATAGGGTGCTTCGGGAATAGACCAGATAAGCAGATAGTTGCAGTCAGGAAAACTTACCGAAACGCTTTTGCCGTTTTTACGGTTTCTAAGGGTTACAAAACGGGATTTTAAATCGGTAAGAACCAATGCATCAATTTCAAAATATTTATTATATAAGGGCAAAGTATCGCTTTCAAATAAAACGGTTTCGGTTTTGCGTGACATAATACCCTTTTCAACCTGAACAGATTTAAGGGTTTCTTTTCTTTCAAAAATCACATCATAATCCTCTACACCCTCGGGGCAAAGGTAGGCTTCGTGTGAACCGAGTGCAAAATACATAGGACTTTGGGAATTATTTTTAACATCGTATTCCACGCGGATAGAACCTGCAACCAAAGTATATTTAATCCTGAACTCAAAATGCCAAGGATAGCATTTTAAGGTATCGGGAGTATCGGTAAGCAAAAATACTGCCGAATTACCGCTCTTACTCTCAACCTTAAAATCCATATTTTTAGCAAAACCGTGCTTTACGATGGTATATTCCTTACCGTTTATAGTATACTTATCATCTTTCATACCGCCACAGTTTGGAAAAAGCACAGGTGCTACCCCGTCCCAAAACTTAGGGTCGCCGTTCCAGAAACGGTCTTCCCCGTTTACTGTAACACGGCGGATTTCAGCGCCTTTTTCTATAATTTCAACCTTTAGTATTCCATTTTCCAGAGTTACCAAATTACCCAACTCCTAAACATTTAATTTATTCTATTATATTATAGCAGAATTCGTTTTTCAAGCAAATTGTAACCTTTTAATCTTTTTTAGCATATTTTAATTTAGAGGTGACCTGTTTTGGATAAAAACGTTATTGAACAGTACAAGCAAGAAATGCTTAATATGTATAAAAAATCAAAAAATTTAAAACCAACAAAAAATTTTGTAGAAGCCGCCGTTTATAATCCGCCAACCGAAAATAGCGATTCCCAAAAGGGCAGTCTTATAGCAATAGTAACCGCTTTAAGAGGCATATACCCCGTAGAAAATGCAGAAGTCACAGTCTTTACGGGTAATATAGGCGATAAGCAAGTTATTGATAAAGCCTTTACCGACAGCAGCGGAAGAACACGTCCTTTTTTGCTAGATACCCCCAATAAACAAATATCTTTAGAAGAACAAAACGACAGCACCCCCTATTCTGCTTATAATTTAGAAATTAAAGCCGAGGGCTACCGCGATAATGTTCATATAAACATTCCTATTTTTAGCGGTGTTACATCATTGCAAAGATCAAATATGATGCTACTCGAAACCGCAGGCGAAGACAAAGGGCCACAAATTTTCGACGAATCACAAAGATTTGATTTATAGGAGGAAAACTATGCCGCAAGTAGATTATCCCGTAATACCTCAAAATATAACGGTTCATTTAGGACCACCCGGAAGCACCGCCCAAAATGTGACCGTACCGTTTGCCGACTACATAAAAAATGTAGCCTCAAGCGAAATTTATCCCACTTGGCCCGAAAATGCATTAAGGGCAAATATATACGCTATTACCACCTTTGCTCTTAACAGAATTTATACCGAATGGTATCGGTCGCGTGGGTATGATTTTGATATTACAAACTCTACCCAGTTTGACCAAGCCTTTTCCCCCGACCGCGAAGTTTTCGAAAATATAAGCCTTATAGTTGATGATATTTTTAACGATTATGTTGTACGGCAAGGTTTTATTCAACCACTGTTTACAGCCTTTTGCAACGGTACGACCTCTACTTGCGAGGGACTTTCCCAATGGGGCACAGTACCCCTTGCAGAAGATGGCTTAACCCCCTTTCAAATACTGACCAGGTTCTACGGCAACGATATAGGTATTGTTGAAAACGCGCCCGTAGCCTTTACCGAAGAATCTTACCCAGGTACGCCGCTTAGAATCGGTTCGGCAGGAAATAACGTAAGAATTATTCAGGTTCAACTAAACCGCATTGGCAAAAACTACCCCGCTATTCCTGATATTTCAGACCCTGACGGAATTTTCGGCACGGATACCGAGGCGGCAGTCAGAAAATTTCAGGAAATTTTCAACCTTAACCAAACGGGTGAAGTAGATAAATCAACCTGGTACAGTATAAAACGTTATTATGCGGGGGTTAAGGGACTCGCAGAATTAGCGGCAGAGGGTATAACCCTTGAAGAAGCCTCGCTTCCTTTTGATGATGTTGTAAGCGAGGGTATGAGCGGAATACCTGTAAGAACGGTACAATACTATCTTAGTATTATTGCCTACTTTAACCAGAATTTAGAACCCGTACCAATTAGCGGATATTTTGACTCCTCTACAGTAGCAGCGGTTGAAAGATTTCAGAATTATTACGGACTTGAAGTAACAGGCATAGTGGATAACGCCACTTGGAACACGATTTCAAGGATTTACACCGAAACGGTTAATTCTTTGCCGGAGGGATATCAGGGCGACAATGCAAAACTTTATCCGGGTTATTTTCTAACCCTAGGTATGAGAAACCAAAATGTTACCGATTTGCAGACGTATTTATCGGCAATAGCGCAAAATATTAATGCTATACCTAGTGTTTCTGTAACGGGGTATTACGGTGAACAAACCGAAAACGCCGTTTCGGAATTTCAGCGCCTTTACGGTATTCCCGTATCAGGTGCGGTAGGTCCTGTTACATGGTATCAGATAGCGCGTGAATACGATGCCTTAACCCCCTAAACCTTAAATTTAAAACCGCGTTTAAGAATATCTTAAACGCGGTTTTGTTTTAAATATCAATTTCTAACGGTTTATCAATTTCTTCCGATACATATTTACCGTTCTTTTTTCTTTGGCGGACACATTCGCTTAGCAAATATTCAATCTGTCCGTTAACCGAGCGGAAATCATCCTCCGCCCAGGACGCTATTTGCGCATAAAGTTTAGGGGATAGCCTTAAAGGAATTTGTTTTTTTAGGTTATCATTCATATCAATAAAGTGAACCCGAATTTACTACGGGCTGGGCATCGTGATTACCGCAAAGTACAACAAGCAGGTTTGAAACCATTGCCGCCTTACGTTCATCATCGAGTTCAACCATACCTCCGTCACTTAATCTTTGAAGCGCCATTTCTACCATACCAACTGCGCCGTCAACAATCATTTTACGGGCATCAATTATAGCCGAAGCCTGCTGTCTTTGAAGCATTACTGCCGCAATTTCGGGCGCGTAAGCAAGATAGGTAATCCTTGCTTCGACTACCTCGATACCGGCCTCATTGACTCTGGACTGAATTTCCTCACGTATACGGTCGGCAACAATTTCACTGGAACCTCTAAGACTTCCTTCATCTGCTACGCCGTCACCCGTAGTATCAACATTAGGCGCTACATCGTAAGGATAAATTCTGACAACGTTTCTTAAAGCACTGTCGCACTGCAAGGAAAGGAATTCCTTATAATTATCCACCTTGAAAACGGCTTTCGCGGTATCAACAATTTTCCAGGTAACCGCAATTCCTATTTCAACAGGGTTTCCAAGACAATCGTTTATTTTTTGGCGGTTATTATTAAGGGTCATAATTTTAAGGGATAATTTGTTACTGGGCATTTCAACATTTACATTACCCTCTAAATTAAGCGACTTTGAAACCGAAACATCACCGCTTTGGCTGAGTTTGGTTTTTGCGGCAGGGTTCACCGAAACGCAAAATGGATTTACAAAATAAAATCCTGCATCCTTTATAGTGCCTACATAATTACCGAAAAGTGTTAAAACCAAGGCTTCCTGCGGTTTTAACACCTTAAGACCTGCAATAGCAATCACAGATACTACAATAACAACTATACCCCCAACTATAAGGGCTATTGCCAAAGGTGTTTCGCCGCCTAAAATTGCACCGAAAACTATTGATACTATAGCGGCTATAATAGCAAGTATTATTACTGCAAGCGCTAACATACCGTTTCTTTTGTTGGTTAATACAATCTCTTTCATACTTTTCCTCCTCTATGGTGATATCTAAATGATATCACAAATATATCTGTTTGTCAATATCAAAGATAACAATTAAAACATCTTGCATTTGGTTGTTTTACCCGTTGACAGAGATAAAAATTAGTGTTAAACTTAATATGTATTATTGTGTAATATGATTTTGTTAGGAAGTTTTGTTAATGAAATTTGAAAAACGTATCCCCCTTGCAACCCCTACAATGCACGGTGAGGAAATGACCTTTGTTAAAGAAGCGTTTGATAAAAACTGGATAGCGCCGTTAGGTTTTAACTGTGACGGTCTTGAAAAAGAAATTGCCGAATATTTAAAAGCCGATACTACTGCCGAATATCATACCTTGGCTTTGGCATCGGGCACATCTGCTTTGCATTTGGCATTAAAATTATCAGGTATTAAACGCGGTGACACTGTATTCTGTTCGGACACCACCTTTGCGGCCACAGTTAACCCCGTTACCTATGAGGGCGGAGTTCAGGTTTTTATTGACTCCGAGAGGGACAGTTGGAATATGGACCCTGAAGCCTTGGAAAAAGCATTTCAAAAATACCCTGATACTAAAATTGTAATGCTTGCTCACCTTTACGGTTCGCCCGCTAAAATGGATGAAATAATTGAAATCTGCAACAAGCATAACGCAGTTTTGATAGAGGATGCCGCCGAAGCGCTTTCTGCCACATATAAAGGTATACAGTGCGGCACTTTCGGTACATATAACGCAATAAGTTTTAACGGCAACAAAATTATCACATCATCGGGCGGCGGTATGCTTATTACAAAAGAAAAAGCACCTCGCGATAAGGCACTTTTCTGGGCAACTCAGGCAAGAGAGCCTGCCCCTTGGTATCAGCACGAAGAAATCGGTTATAACTACCGTATGTCAAACGTAGTTGCAGGTATCGGCCGCGGTCAACTTTTGCATCTTGATGAACACCGCGCACTTAAAGAAAAAATTTATATGCGCTATAAAGAAGGATTTCGCGATATCCCAGTTACAATGAATCCTTACCTTGAAGATTCGGTTCCTAACTTCTGGCTTTCATGCCTGCTTGTTGATAAATCTTCGGGAGTAGACCCAATGGATATTATGAAAAAGTTAGAGGACGCCAATGTTGAATCACGTCCTATCTGGAAACCAATGCACATGCAACCCGTTTTCAAGAATAATGACTTTATTGCCGTAGAAGAAACCTCTGTAGGAGAAGAAATTTTCAGCCGCGGTCTTTGTTTACCGAGTGACATTAAAATGACCGCCGAGGAGCAAGAAAAGGTAATAGAAATAATAAAAGAAATGTTTTAAATTTTAATCCCCGTAAAACCGTTTGGCTTTACGGGGATTTTTTTAATATTCAATATCAACAAAAACGGGCGAATGGTCGGTTGCATCTAAAGCATCCTGTTCTTCAATAATTCTGTACTGCAAGGTTTTAAAACCGTCACCCAACGCTATCATATGGTCAATTGAAAAACTCTTATCATTAGCGGTAGTAGAGCCCTTATAACTGCCGTCTTCCTGACGTACGGGGTCACCGTGATGAGAAGAAACATTATCCTTTTCCAACGCTAAATCGTGAAGATGGTTAATACCGTTTTTCTTGTACACATCAAAAACCTTGTCACTAAGCACACTGTTCATATCGCCGAAAGCGAAAACAGGGCAGGAATAACGTTCTTTTAAATATTTCATAACAAAGGTCAACTGTTCTGCATTCTTAACCCTGATTTCATCGTGTTCAGGACCGGTTTGCCACCAAAAATGCGTGTTGCAAACAGCAAAAACTTTGTCATCTTCCCGTTTTAGCACCGCCCAACTGATACCTTTTGTAACATCGGGAGTTTCTACAAGATACTCGTAACCCTTAGCAATAAGTTTTAAATTTTTCTTAAAAGCAAAGGGCACAAAATTGTTGCTTCCGCAAATTTCGGTACCTACAAAATCATATTCGTCCGATAGCCTTTCAAAAAGTCCGCTCTCGTACCAACGTTTTGTGATTTCCTGAAAACCCAAAATATCGGGGTTGTATTTTTTATAAATTCCGTAAATCCCGTCAATTCTCACATCTACAGGGTTGCCGAAATAATCTCCCCATATATTGCTTGTCATTATTCTCATTTAAAATTCCCCCTAGTTGAGTTCATTTGCCATTTCATAGAAACGGTAATAAATTCCCTTTTGCTCCAAAAGTTCGTTGTGACTGCCCTCTTCCATAATACCTTCATCCGTAAGAACTAAAATTCGGTCAGATTTGCGTATTGTTGAAAGCCTGTGGGCTATTGTCACCGTTGTTCTGCCCTCGGATAACTTTGCAAGCGACTTTGCTACTGCAAACTCACTTTCGTTATCAAGGGCGCTTGTTGCCTCGTCAAGAATAATAATCGGCGGATTTTTAAGAAAAACTCTCGCTATGCTGATCCTCTGTTTTTGTCCGCCCGAAAGTTTAACGCCGCGTTCACCGACGTAAGTGTAGTAACCGTCCTTTAATTCGGTTACAAACTCGTGCGCGCCTGCACGCTTTGCCGCATCAATTACCTCTTCTAAAGTGGCATCGGGTTTTCCGTAGGCTATATTTTCAAAAACCGTACCCGAAAACAAATAAACATCCTGCTGAACTATTCCTATATTACTTCTAAGGGATTTTAAAGTGTATTCTTTAATATTCTTTCCGTCAAGCAAAATTTCGCCGTCGGTAACATCGTAAAAACGGGGTATTAAATTGCAAAGGGTTGTTTTGCCGCCGCCCGAAGGACCTACAAATGCAATTTTTTCACCGCTTTTAATTTTAAGATTAAGTCCTGTAAATACGCGGTTATGGTCATCGGGATATTCAAACGAAACATTTTTAAACTCAATATCGCCTTTTGGGTTTTCAAGAGGTTTTGCGTTCGGTTCATCAAAAATTTCAATATCGGCATCCATTATCTGCAAAAAGCGCTCAATACCCGTAAGACCGCGTTGGAACTGCTCGGAAAACTCAATAATACGGCGTACGGTTGCAATAAACGTAGTAACATATAAAAGATATGCCACAAGGTCACCTGGGGTGATTTTGCCTTTAATCATAAAAAGGCTTCCAACAATTACAACCGATGCATACATTATACCGTCAAACATACGGGTGGTTGTTGAAAAAGCACCCATAAATTTGTAAGAAAGTTTTTTAATTGAGAAAAATTCTTTATTATCCTTTTCAAACTTACTTTGCTCAATTTCCTCATTAGCAAAGGCTTTAACAACCTTTTGTCCTAAAAGCGAATCTTCAATTCTAGCATTTAATTCACCTATCATTACACGCTGTCTTCTGAAAGTTTCGCGCATTTTTTTGTTAAGCGAACGGCAAATTAAAATCATTATTGGAATAATAATAAATATAAGCACCGTTAGCGGAATATTAATATTCATTAAAATAATAAACGAAACTATTCCCTTTATGCCTGCAATAAAGAATTCTTCGGGGCAGTGGTGCGAAAACTCAGTAACATCAAAAAGATCGTTAGTAATTCTACCCATTATCTGACCGACTTTTGTATTGTTAAAATATGTATTAGAAAGTTTGTGCAGGTGCGCGTAAGCATCCCGTCGCATATCGGTTTCAATTTTAGTACCCATTACATGCCCTACATAAGCCATATAATAATAAGCCGCGGCATCAATAATTCGTAAAACGAGATAAAGAAAACCTACTTCAAGCACAAAATCCACAGTAAGCCCCATAATATCGCTCATACCGGCATCGGTTATCTCGCGCATAATAAGCGGAAGTATTATCTCGCAAATTGTAGTTAGCGAAGCGCAAAACAAATCGAAAATAACGGTTGGTATATATTTTTTGTAATACGGCATAAACCTTTTTATCAGTTCGCCTGTTTTATATCTGCTTTCTTGACTTTTCACTTTAATCACCAGATTTATTATATATCCGCAAAACCTTAAAATCAAGATTTATATAAAAAAACGGCTATCGGTAAAGTCCGATAACCGTTTTCTGTTTTAGAAACAAATTTTATTTGGATTTAAAATGTTATTCGGGTCAAAAACCTTTTTAATGCCCTGCATTAAGGCAATCTGGGTTTCGCCACACTGCTTTTTAAGGTATTCGCGTTTAGCGTAACCTATGCCATGTTCACCCGAAACCAAACCACCAAGTTCCTCAGCGCGTTTGTACATACGTTCAAAACACAATTCAAGCGTTTTTTCCCATTCATCCTTACCCAAACTGTCCCTACATATATAAATATGCAGATTGCCGTCCCCCGCGTGACCGAAACTTGGAATTCTAACACCCATTTCGTCCGACAAAGCGTGGGTAAACTTTATAAACTCGTCAATTTTATTAACAGGTACTACAACGTCACATTCGTCCATCTCTGTAGTAGAAGCCTTTATCGCCTCAAGAAACGCCCCTCTTGCAGACCATACCGATTTCTTGCGCTCCTCGGTATCTACAATAAACGCGTCCAACGCACCGATTTCTAAACAAAGGTCAGCAACGGTACTCATATCCTTTTCAACCTGTTCGTCGGTATTACCGTCAAAGGTAAGCAAAATATATGCATCATTCTGAGTAGCAGGGAACTTTTTGCCAAGGTAATCCTCGGAAAAAAGGATTGTATCCCTTGACATATATTCTATAGCAGTAGGCGTTACCTTTGAACAAATAATTTTCGGTACGGCTTCTATTGCGCTTTTCATATCGGGAAAAGGCACTAAAAGGCTAACCGACACTTTCGGCAACGGCACTAATTTTAAGACCGCTTCTGTAATAATGCAAAGTGTACCCTCAGAACCGATTACCAAATCCTTTAAACTGTAACCCGAACTGTTTTTAGCAACCTTTCCGCCCAAATGCTCGATATCGCCGTTAGGCATTACAACCGTAAGCGCCCTTACATAATCCCTTGTGACGCCGTATTTTACCGCTCTCATACCACCTGCATTGGTCGAAATATTACCGCCTATCGTAGCCGATTTTTCACCTGGGTCTGGCGGATACAAAAAGTCATTTTCCTCGGCAAAAGCGGCCAGTTCCATTAAAAGAACACCTGGCTGTACAGTTACAGTTAAATTGCTTTCGTCAAGTTCCAGTATTTTATTCATTTTTGTGGTTTCAAGCAAAATTCCGCCCTTTACAGCAACTGCCGCTCCCACAAGACCTGTACCGCTACCCCTTACAGTTACGGGAATATTACGCTCGTTTGCGAATTTCATTACAGCCGAAACTTCTTCTGTAGAGTGAACACGTACTAGAACTTCGGGCATTTTTTCTATTCCGCCGAGTTCGTCGTGAGCATAGTCACCGCTTATTTCTTCACCACATAGAACCTCACTGCTTCCCACAATGGAAGCCAAAACCGAAATGTCATTTTCATTAACTTTACTGTATTCACACATCTGCTTTAGCCTCCTTTATTTTTTCTATAAGCATTGGCACAATCTCGTTAACATCCCCTACAACACAATAATGTGCAACATCAAAAATAGGGGCGGATTTATCGGTATTTATCGCTACTATGCAGTCGGAAGATTTCATTCCTGCCGCAAACTGCACCGCACCCGAAATTCCAAGACAGAATATAAGTTTAGGTTTAACAGTTCTGCCCGACAAGCCAATCTGCCGCTTAGCGTTAAAAATATTATTCTCGGCAAGGGGTCTTGTGCAGGCAACAACGCCGCCCAAAAGTTCGGCTAATTCCTTTGCCTTTTGGCGAATATTTTCTCCGCTGGCGCCTCTGCCCACTGCTACAATAACATCCGCCTCGGCAATATCAACCTCACGCGGTTTGCGAATAGTTTTTAAAACCTCTATATCCGATTTTAGCATTTGGGGCGTTACTGCCATATTAACAATTTCGCCCGATTTATTCTCGGTAGGCTTAGGTTCTGAAAACACCTTATATCTTGCAGTACAAAACTGCGGTCTTGTATTAGGGCTTATAATCTGCGCCATAATATTACCGCCAAAAGCAGGTCTTATCTGAACCAAATCGGTATTTTCTTTCATTTCAAGAACGGTACAATCGGCAGTAAGTCCCGAACGGCAACGCGCCGCTACCCTTGGTGCCAACTGACGCCCCAAATTAGTAGCGCCCACTAATATTGAGGAAGGTTTCACCTTTTCGATAAAATCGCAAAACGCTGCGCAGTAAGGCTCAATTCTGAAATCCTTAAAGGCTTCGTTATCGTAAATAAATACCTTGTCTACCCCGTAATTAAGAAGTTTTTCTGCACTGGTTTTACAGTTATAACCAATTAAAACCGCATATATCGGGTGACCTGTAACCCGCGCCAATTCCTGCGCCTTGCCGCAAAGTTCAAAAGTTACTCTATGTATCTGACCGCCGCTCGCATCGGCATAAACACAAATACCGTTCCATTCCGACTTATCAATTTCGGCTACAGTTTCTTCTTCGTATTCTATAAGTCCGCTGCTCTTTTTAACGCAAAGTTTACACATTTTACAAGCCGAAGAAATCTCAATTTCACTGCCGTTATAGGATATTGCCCCAAAAGGACAAAGTTTTATAAGTCCATCCGCATTAAGAGGGTTAATAAGATTTTGATTAATAACAAGTTTTCCCATTTTTCTTCCCCCTTAAATCATCTTTTTGTTAGACAAAATTGTAAACAATTCTTCAGTTTGCTCACTGGCAGTACCCGTTATATTCTGCTTTTCGGCATTTTTTTCGGGCGGAAAAATTCTTTCAACCTGAGTTGCCGAGCCTGCAAGACCGTAATTATTGGGATTCTGGTCATCAAAATCCTCAAAAGTTAAAAACTTAATCTTTTCGTCGCCTACTGCCTTTTTAATTTTGTAGGACGGCAAACGCGGTGTGTTAATATCACCGTCAACCGATATTAAACAAGGCAATTTTACCGATTGGGTAATAATACTGTCATCCAGCGAAGCCGTAAGGAAAACCTTACCGTCCCGTATTTCCTCTATGCTAAGCACATTGGAAACATTGGGTATAGATAAATATTCCGAAAGTTCTGCACCGACCTGCGCGGTATCACCATCGGTAGTCTGTTTTCCGCAGATTATAAGGTCAAATTCGCCGCTCTTTTTTATTCCTTGTGACAAGGTGTATGCCGTAGCCAATACATCCGCACCTGCAAACTTACGGTCGGTCAGTACAGTACCGCATTCCGCGCCCATACAAACCGCCTCTGTAATAATCGCTTTTGCCTGAGGCGGACCCATTGTTATACATTCAACCCTGCCGCCAAATTTTTCTTTGAGAGTAAGTGCAGTTTCCAAAGCATACAAATCATACGGGTTAATTTTACTTTGAATACCGTTTCTTATAAGAACGCCTGTAACAGGGTCAACCTGAACGTTATTAGACCCAGGTACCTGCTTTATGCAAACCAAAATATTCATACACAGTCACTTCCAATACATATCAATTAATAATACCCATAATAACAGTTTACCATAACTGAAAACCACCGTCAACGATTGCTAATTTTTTAACATTCTAAAAATTATAAAATCCTTTCAAACTTTCCGCCGCATTTTGCGCAACGGTATTTCTTACAATCGGTCACAAGGCGGCTTTTTCTTTGGCGGTATACTGTTTGACCGCAACCGCTGCATTTAATGATATATTTATATTCTGCCTTTTCGTCCACGTTACCTAATTCCTCAAAACCCGAAACCCTTTCAATGCAGTATTGCGGCATTTTTTGGTTGACATACTCTGCTAAGCGCGTCCACTTACCTTTATGCCCAAAACAACCGCTTACCGTATGTAAAAGTTCGTGGATTATCGTATTCTTGGCATATTTATCATCTAAATCATCATTTAAAAGCCTGTCTGAAATACTAATTTCAAAAACCGCAAGCGCTACCCTTTTACATTCACCCCATCGCCGCTTTGCGCGTGAGTTAACCGTAAACTTACTTACATTGCCGTATTTAATACCTAAAGTATCAAGATCGGCTTTGCATTCCTTTACAAGTTGTTCTAAATCTTTCATATTAAAATCTCGCTTTTATTTAATTATAATGATTATAGAATGTCGAAACGCTGAAAAGCGCTTCGACAAGCCACTTTTAAAGTGGCTTTAGCAAAATTAATTTTAAAAATTAATTTTGTACAACACTCATTTCAATGGGTTATAGACAAATTTCCAAGGAAATTTGTCTCAAAATCAAAGATTTTGTGTCGAAACATCGCTGTTTCGACTAACTATAACCATTATAACCATTATACTTTCCGCCGTTATAAAAAACAAGCCGTTATTCATAATCGTTACTAAGGTGGGTTAATGGGATTTTTAATATTGGGGAGCATAATACTAAATGTTAACAAGTAAAAGACCTTGAAGAAAAAATCCTTCAAGGTCTTTTTAGACTTTTAATTAAGCAGGTGTTCCATTTTTTATAAAATACAAATATCTATCTTATTCTTTGTTAAGCAGTTTTCACCAACATATATTTCAAATTCACCCGTTTCAACAGTATATTTGCCCTTTGCATCATAAAATCCTAAGTCATTATAAGAAATTTCAAATGCTGCTGTTACGGTTTCTTTTTTATTAATGAAAATCTTTTTATAGCCTTTAAGTTCGCGCAAAGGTCTTATAATAGATGCCGCCTTATCCCTTATATAAAGTTGCACTGTTTCCTTAGCATCAAAATCACCTGTATTAGTCACATTGATTGTAACGGTAATTTTTTCACCTTGTTTTAAAGCATCAAGCGAAAGTTTTTCCTTGTCGGCCTTTAAATCTTTATATTCAAAATTGGTGTAAGAAAGACCAAAGCCGAAAGGATACAACGGGGTTGCCAGACTATCGGTATAATTCATTTGAGGGTTTTCGCCGTAATAACCGTTTACAGGCTGACCGCTTGATGTGGTGTTATAATATAACGGAATGTGAGTAGGCTTTCTTGGGAAAGTAACGGTTGTTTTTCCGCTTGGCACAGTATCGCCAAACAGAATATCGCAAGCCGCATGGGCTGTTTCACTACCGCAATGCCAAGCATAAAGTATGGCATCAAGTTTTTCTGCAACCCCCTCTAAAGCCAAGGGTCTACCGCAGAAAAATACACCTACTACCCTTTTGCCAGATGCATGCATCTTATCAACAAGTTCAATTTGGGACTTTGAAAGCGAAATATCCGAAACTGAATTTCTTTCACCCGTTGTCAAATGACTTTCGCCGAGAGCCAAAACAACCACATCTGCTTTAGAAGCAATATATACTGAATTATCAAACAAACCTGAAGGTTCCTGACAAAAGATTTCGCCCTCTGTTAATACTTCTGATATAGCCTCATAAAAATTAGTTGTTTCTTCTTCACTGCCATCTAATGTCCATGTACCAAGCAGAGAACGTCTTTCTTTAATAAACGGACCTGCAAGTGCAATTTTAGAGTCCTTTGAAAGAGGCAAAACACCGTTATTTTTAAACAACACCATAGACTCTGCCGCAAGTTTTCTTGCGTCCTTTAGGTGTCCTGCCTTATCATACTCTTTTTTCTCGCCGTAAGGGCGGTCAAAAAGCCCCATAGCAAGTTTTACACAAAGAATTCTTTCTACCGCAAGGTCAATAGTTTCAACCGAAACCTTACCCTCTTCCACAAGATTTTCAAGATTGTTTATAAAGCAATAGTCACACATATCAAGGTCTACGCCTGCGTTTAAGGCTATCTGCGCGCAATCCTTTTGCGACTGCGCAAGCCCCATATGCTGCAGTTGGGCTACCGCTCCCCAATCGGATACGACAAACCCTTCAAATCCCAAATCATCTCTTAAAATATCTGTCAGGTATTTTCTACCGCCTGTTACAGGTATACCGCTAATATCATTAAAAGATGACATAACCGTTGCAACACCCTCGCTGATAGCCGCCCTGAAAGCAGGAATGAAATAATTATATAGCGTAGCATCCCCAATTTCAGCATGGAAATAGTCCCTACCGCCTTCAGCAGCACCGTAACCGATATAATGCTTGGCACACGCGGCAATGCTATCAGAGTCTGATATATTTTTACCTTGAAATCCCTTAACACAAGCCCTTGCCATAGAAGCGCCTACATAAGGGTCTTCGCCAGGACCTTCAACTATTCTGCCCCAACGTGGGTCACGGCATAAGTCAAGCATGGGCGAAAAGGTCCACTGAATACCATCAGCCAAGGCTTCAACCGCTATATTCCGATAACATTTTTCAAGCAATTCATCATTAAAAGCGGCGGCAGAGGCTAAGGGTAACGGGTAAACCGTTCTGTGACCGTGGATAACATCTCTGCCAAAAATCATTGGTATGCCCAATCGGCTTTCCTCTACAGCAATTTTTTGCAGTTCGTTATATACATCAATATTAACATGCCCCTGAGGGTCGTTTCCTGCAGTTGCGGAGGAGGCTAAAATCAAAGAACCAATCTCACCGTTTTTTATCAACTGCCTTAATTTATCCATATCGTTACTGTACGGTGTAATAGTAATTTGATGCAACTGACCTATTTTTTCTTTCAGGGTCATTTGTGATATAATTTGTCTGGCTTTGTTTATATATTCTTTATACATAAAATCTCCGTAAAAGTTATACTTAATTATCTTATACTTATTTTATTATCTCAAAACCGTTACCGTTTAAATCAATAGTAAATTCATCACATTGTTTGAGAATTAATTCACCATTCTCATTAATTTCAACGAGTGAAAAATAATATGAAGAATTCTCATAACGAAAATCGTCCAGATTATACCCGTCCCATTGATTACCGCCCCAACGGTCACCTATGTAAATATGCTGTTCTTTTCCGTTTACATTAAGATTTAAAACAGCCGTTGGTTGACTGTGATAGGTTGTATCATCGCCAAAATTACCAATTTTTTCCCACTTGTTCAAAACGCTATCTGAAAAAGAATAACCGCCTCTATTGGGGCGCCAACCCGTACATTCAGAGGTTAACATATAGATTTTATCGTTATGTGTAAAAAGAGCAGGTGCTTCACGGCTTTCGTCCTCAAAGAGTAAATTCACCCTTTCAGCAACACCAAGATAATCATCTGTTAGTCGGTAAATATGAAGGTCTTTATTTTCATTTGAAGCAGAAATAAAATACATATTACCTTTAAATTCAAATACATTACAGTCCCTTGACATATATCCGAAAGGTCTGAAAAAACCGTGGTATACGAATTCACCGTCAGGCGTATCACAAGAAGCAATGGCAATTGCCGCTTCACTGTAATCCAAACCGTTTTCGTAATGCGCCCACATAATATACTTTTTAGTCTTTTTATTATACACTATCTTAGGTCTTTCAATATTTACCTTATTTCCTTCATTTACAAGCCTTGTATTACCCTCTAACCCTATATCAGACACAGGCGAATCGGTAGTTAAAATATTACCTCTGAACTCCCAGTTAACAAGGTCAGCGGAAGCATAACAACTAACAAAAATATTATCCTCACGGTTTTCCCCATACCAAAAATAAAGACTTCCAAACTTTACAATATGACCACCGTGCGCATGAATTATATTTCCATCAGTATCTAACCAATGTATGCCGTTTTTTAATATCTTTTTTACCACAATATTTCTCCTTTAACCTTATCACTAACAAACTCAGTAACCTTTTCTGCCATTGTTTTGTATCCGTTTTGGCTGGGGTGTACTCCGTCA
The DNA here is from genome assembly GCA_045540535.1 of Acutalibacteraceae bacterium. Lineage (GTDB taxonomy): Bacteria > Bacillota > Clostridia > Oscillospirales > Acutalibacteraceae > UBA737. The sequence continues at coordinate 17,349 of JAZQHI010000078.1, forward strand.
CTCACCAATTCAACGTCCCAATTATAACAATCCAGCAAATACACAGACTTATATTTATTTTTCATTTTCTCGTAGGCATTATTTATTGCCTCGGTTCTTATTATATCTTTTCGGTGATTTTGTAAAATAAATACAGGTTTTTCTCCGAAACGCGCCTTGATTTTACCCACAAAATCAAAATATTTATCTGCAAAAATTTTACTGTTTCCCGCATCCTTATGTTCTTTCTGGCTTATATAATCATTTGTACCAAGATATATTACAAAAGCATCGGGCACACGACATTTTTCAAAATTATATTTTGACAAAACCACAGCCTCCTGTGGATTTTCAAGACTGAAATATGTGCTTTCCATTCCTATTCTTTCTTCAGCACCGTCGATTAACTTATACCAACCCCACTTATCTACAAGCGCAATTCCGCAAAGCGATACTATAGAATAATCTGCACAAAGATTATTGGCAACTACCGAAGCATAACCGGGGTATGCATCTGTTATAGAGTCACCGATAAACTGAATATAGAGGTTATCTTTTGTTCTGAAAATCTCACCCGATTCATCAATATAAATACCGAAGAATTTCAGTTTGCTATGCCTTGTCATAACAATTTTTATTCTGTGAGTAGAATCGGGCATAAAAAAGTTTAATAATCCATCCGCACTTTCTTGTGGTTCAACTTCCTGCCCGTCAAGTATAAAAATTATATATTCTTTATGTACAGTTTCTGCTTTGATTTTCAAAACATCTCCTGTAAAACCAAACTCCAGTTGAGCCACAGTATGATATGATTCAATCATATCAGCAGTATTGCGCTGCCAAACACCCGTATACTTAAATTCTTCATAAAAATAAGGAATAAACTTTTCTTTCATTTCTTCCACCTTCAAAAACAGTAAAACGAACTTAAACTTTAGTCACATAAATATTTTCCGCATTTTTTATATCACTGCAATTAAATAATACAATTGCTGATTTATAATCATCAGGTCTGTTCTCAATATTATTGCAACAATTAATAAATTGGTTGTTTAAAATACTGATACCGTCAACCGCATCGGCAAATACTGCGGAATCCTTTAAATTTATAAACTTATTATTATGTATGCTTATATTTTTATGAACACCGTCCCTATCCGACTTATCGGCACAAGCGTTAACGTGATTTACACCAATTGCAATTCCACCTGCCCTTAAAGCATCGGTTCTCGCACCGCAACCGTCAAACACATTATTTTTTATAACAGCATTACTCGTTGGTCCTAACTCGTTCCAACGTGAAACATCGCAACAAAGCATTAATCCTGCAGATGCCGTTCTTGAAAATCTGCAATTCTCGACAGTTACATTCTCGGTTTGGAGTAAAAATCCGCGCGCTCTGCTTCCGTTTACCGAACAATTATTAATATAAACCTCAGCATTATAAGCCGAATTCGCCAGTTTGATGCCTTTGGTAATCTCACCGCTAATATCAGAAATTTCCGCAAAATTATATCCGTTTTCACTGCCAAAACGTTCTATTTTAAAACTGCCCTTTCGCTGCAAGGTAGTTTCATCATACATATAAATCAGATCTCCCTTTTCTGCCCAATTATCAGGCAAAAGTTCTTTGGGAGCCTCTTCAAGTGAATGAGCAGGGGTTCTGACACCAATTTTTAATATTTTATCTTGCACTTCAAACACAGTGCCTGCTTTATTGTGGATATTGAGGGAATCGTCACCCATATTATAAAAATGACAGTCCTCCATCACAAGTTTACCTGTAAGTCCCTTAATATGTATACCGTCCGAGCAGGATGCATAGGGTGAAAAATTACCCATTCCTTGACGGACATTAAATCTTCTAAATGTGAAATCACTGCTTCTTGGATACACACCACAACAATGTCCTGTTGTGGATTCTATTGTAATATCCTCAAGCGTTACCCTGTTACACGCATTAAAAACAAACGGCGGTTTAAAATAAAGTCCATATCGCAAACAAATTTTATCGCCAACGGCTATATTTTTAAGTGTATACGCCACCGTATGCCAAAGGTTTATTCTGATATAATTTTGACTTAATACTTCATATTTATAGGAATTGTTATCAGAAAGTCCCATACGGAAATCGGGCGAGCCGTAGGTTCCAAGGCTGTCCAGCCCCAGAATTCGTTCATTGCCAAGAAAGATGAAATTATCATCAACCTTTAAATCAAAGGTATTATCTTCTAAATTAATTGCGGTTACTGTTCCTGCAATATTACTTGACGTTTTGGTTGTAAAAGTAATACCGGAAACTTTTAAATCGTCACAGTCATCAAATCTGAATCCGCCACTGCTGCTATAATTAACAGCCGGATTAAAATCGGTTATAAATTTAACACCGTAACCTATTATATCTATATTTTTTAAATTATTAATTTCTATCCTTGATTTCAGATAGTAACTACCCGATGCTATTATAAGGGTAGCATTCTCATTATTTTCAGTTAAAAGTTCTGTGAATTTTTGCGAGAAATCTTCCAAAACATTGGGTAATATTCCGTTTTCATAAGTTGAAACAATTTTTTTCGCTGTCATATCAGGAATTACTCCTTTCTAAACGACATTTTTATTATAACCATTATACCATAAA
>JAZQHI010000079.1:0-3067 GCA_045540535.1 Acutalibacteraceae bacterium
ATCTTGTCTCCACTGTTTCCGTGTACTCCATACGGCTCTGTGGGATGAAATGTGGTCGGTTCAAGACTTACCAACTGATTGGTATTATACTTTATCTCTGTCGTAAATTCAAGTGTGTAAAATTTACTACACATTAACCAAAGAGAAGCAAAACGGCAATTCTAAAAATTCTTTTTGGTTACACTATACGCATTATTTCCAAGCACCAATAAGCAAATACTTTCTCAAGTAGGTCATATCCGTTGCACCTATCTTGCTATCATTATCTATATCGCAGTTGCCAACATTAACATCTGACTTTGCGGACTGGATTTTTGTGCGGACAAGGTCGCGAACATCTATCTTTCCATCTCTGTTGGCATCCCCTTTGTCATAGGCTTTATCACTATATATTTCAATAACATTACTGAACTCTATACAATCGCTTGCCTCAAATGTAGGATGCGTAGTATATGCTTTGTACTGATTTGTTTCTGAACCAAGCACTGTAAAATCGAACTGAACGTATGTATTCTCTGGGTCTTTGCTTGCCGCTATAAAATCATCTGAAGGATTATCCTGAAACCATGAGCGTGGGATTCTTACTTCTTGCCAACCCTCTTTTCCCTCAACAGTAATCGGGTATTTATGCATTATAACTATGTTAGAATCCTTTCCGGCACTGTTTCTGATTGTGAATCTTAATGCAAAACTTTTTGTTGTAGCCGTTCTAACCCAAAAACGCAACTCTGCATTGTTATTGGAAATATAATCCCACACTGCAGTACTATTTATACGCATTAAACCTTTTGTTACATTACCGTTATTTGCAACATAGGTTTCATCCGTTTTATATGTATTGGCTTTATCAAAAAATGGAAGATCATCGCAATTAACCATTGTTCTATACATTTTGGCTTTATCTGCGTTTAAAGTATATGTTTGAGTTGCCGCATCACAAATATTCTTTAAAACTGCAATTTTAGTATATTCTTTATTGCCGTCACCCATAATTCTTGGTTTTGAATAATGAAACTCTATGTGAGAAAACTCTAAATCAGACTTAATTATTTCTCTGGTGCTCTTATTGTATATTCTTAAATAAAAATTTGTTTTTTCCTTTTTAGGTTCTTCACCTGTAAGAGTATATCCGTTTTTTGCGGTAGGTGTAACCAATGAATACAAAGCAGATTTTTTAACATCGGTGTTATCGTTAAAATCTCCGATTATTTCGTGCCATTTACCGTCGGCCACTACTTCAATATCGCTGTTTACAGAAGGATATGCAGAATAATAATACTCATCGTTAGATTCGTCAATAAACGCAGTGAAGTTTAATCGGAGTGTTATTTTATCCCCATTGTAATTGGGGGTTTTAATCCAAAAACGGTAATTACCGCCTGTACTTATCCATGTTTTTAGCGAACCATCTGTACCATAAGTAAATACTTTATCGTTCGCATACTCGGTTGTATTGTATACAGTCATACTTCCGCCAAGTGTGTCTATGCTTGTAGCAGCCGACATTGTGGGGTCAGGTGTGCGCTTATAATTAAGCGCATCTGTAAAATGGTTATTATCTGAAACTGTGATTTTAGTCATTGACCAATCTTTATTTAAGGTTGATAATGCTTCTACAGGAGTTATCACATCTGTAGAATCAAACTCGGTAAGATTGCGCTTGCCCTCGCTCATAAACAAGAACTCACCAAATTGGTCAGTTTCAACAATTAAATTTTCACCATTAATGATGTACTCGCAACTATAAATACCCGAGTTATTCACTACACTAACCTTAAGATTCTCATTATCGGTATAATCGGATAATGGGAAATATACCTCAACATTGTGAGAAGGAGCCACCTTATAACAGTCATCCTCAGTTTCTGATATAACTTCTACTGTATAAGATGTAAGAAAATTGGCATTATCAAAATACTTATTGACAAGTTTAGAATATTTATTTGATTCTAAAATATTTTCAAAAGCACTTACTACACTTGTAACAGGTAAAGTTTCGTCAGCATCTCTTATGAAAAATTTTCCGTTTTTACTATAAATTTTTCTGGCAGTGTCAATTATCTCAGGTTCTTTGGCTACGGCTTTCCAAATCTCAAAGTGACTTATGCAAAGATTTTCACCTTTCTTAAGAAATGTTTCGGGCGTGCAATTATAAACGCCACCAATCTTAATTTGTGACACAGCATAAGGATTCCATTGATTTTGAGTTGCAATTTCATTATAAAAATCTTTAAGCGAAATTTGGATTTCCTGATAACCGTCATTTTCGTCCGTTTTCTTTAAAGGAATATCAACATAGGTCTGCGTATATATATTTTTTTGCGGATTTGACTCCGAAGTTGCAATAGAGAGTAAATATACCCTAATTACCATATCTTTGGGAACACTCGCCCAGAATCTAAGGGTTCCCGTCTTTAAATAGCCTGAAATATCAGTTTTTGACGATAAATAGAAACAAAGTTCCGAGCGATTGTCGTCAGCATAATATTTATCCTCATCAATAATTTCAATTTGTCGATAACTTTTAAACCAACTGTATTTTGGATCTTTTACATCAAGTCCCATATTAGGCGCTAAAATTGAGCGCTCGTTTTTGCCCCAATCCGCTGTCCAAAAATCATAACTTGTTTTAACTAACATAGTATTTTCTTCTTCCGGGCTCATTTCAGGAAGTGTATCCCAAGATGGCGGCATCCCTCCCGAAAGTTCAATATCATCTATATGACCGTCACCAAGAGCAGTAGGTGCAGTAAAATGAAACTCAATGTGAGAATACTGTAAATCTGATTTTGTAATTTCTTTAATACTCTTATTGTAAACCTTTAAGTAAAAATTTGTTTTTTCCTTTTTAGGTTCTTCACCTGTAAGAGTATATCCATTTTTTGCGGTAGGTGTAACCAATGAATATAATGCAGTTTTCTGGGCCTCTGTATTACTACTGTAATCTCCGATTACCTCGTGCCATTTACCGTCAGCAATAACTTCTATATCACTGTTTATCGAAGGATATGAATAGTAGTTATAGTTTTCATTTGATTGATCATTAATGTATGCAGAGAAATTTAAT
>JAZQHI010000080.1:0-5358 GCA_045540535.1 Acutalibacteraceae bacterium
CAGAACGACATGGCTACGACCCGACTTACCCTGCTTACTTGGACGAGGCTTCTGTTCCTGCAGAGGTTATCGCTAAGGAAAAGGATATTCTTATCGCTCAGATGAAAGAAGATCCTAAAATGGCTAACAAACCTGAAGCAGTTCTCGGTAAGATTGTTGAGGGTAAAATCGGTAAGTACTATAAGGAAAACTGCCTTGTTGAGCAGGCTTTCGTTATGGATGGCGACGTAAGCGTTGGCAAGTATGTTGCTAATACCGCTAAAGAACTCGGCAAAGAAATTAAGATTGCTTCTTTCGTTCGTTTCGAAAAGGGCGAGGGCATTGAAAAGCGTGTAGACGATTTCGCTGCTGAAGTTGCTGCAATGGCAAAATAATTAATTAAAAAAATATTTTTTAAGGCTGTTTCTTTTTGAAACAGCCTTTTTTAAAAGAAATGCGGTGTGGTTATGTTTATAAATGAAAGTAAAAAAACCGCCGTATGCGGTGAATATGATGTTATCGTTGCAGGCGGAGGTATTGCTGGTGTTGCGGCGGCTTTGGCGGCGGCAAGACAGGGGAAAAGCGTTTTATTGCTTGAAAAAATGTTTATGTTGGGCGGTCTTGCAACGGCAGGGCTTGTTACTATTTATCTGCCTTTGTGTGACGGTAGGGGAAGACAGGTTTCGTTTGGCTTAGCCGAAGAACTGTTAAGACTTTCTGTAAAGCACGGGTATGAGCCTTATATGGACGGTACTGCCGAAAAGGGCAAACCGCGCGGAATGGCTTGGCTTTTGGGCGATGAAGAAGGCAAACAAAAGCGCAGATTTGAGGTTGAGTTTAACGCCAACGTTTTTGCAATCCTTTGTGAACAAGAGTTACTTAAAAACGGTGTTAAAATTTTATACGGAACCTCTGTTTGCGATACAGTTGTTGAGGATAAAAAAATCACCGCAGTAATAATTGAAAATAAAAGCGGAAGAATAGCCTATAAAGGCAAATCTTTTGTTGATGCTACCGGGGATGCTGACATTTGTTATCTTTCGGACGCTAAAACCGTTGAATTTAAACAAGGCAATCTGTTGGCGAGTTGGTATTACGAAATGATTGATAACGAATACCGCTTAAAAATGTTGGGCGCATCTGATATTCCCGATAAATATAAAAAGACTACAGCCGACTCAAAAAAGCGTTATCGCGGTCTTGAGGGTGAGGAAATATCCGACATGGTATGCGAGTCCCACGAAAATCTTTTGAACGATTTTCTTAAAAAAGGCGGCATAGACTATAAACATTCGCTTACTAATATTGCATCAATTCCTCAACTCAGAATGACCCGCCGAATTGACGGCGTGTATACTATGAATGATGAAGAACAGTTTAAGGAATTCCCCGACAGTATCGGTATGATAAGTGACTGGCGAAAGGCGGGTCCTGTTTATGAAATTCCTTTTGGCACCCTTTATGTTAAGGATATTAAGAACCTTATCGCTTGCGGCAGATGTATTTCGGTAACCGATGATATGTGGGATATTTCGCGCGTTATTCCTGCTTGTGCGGTAACGGGCGAGGCGGCAGGTGTAGCCGCCGCTATAAGTGACGATTTTTCCGCTATTGATTATAAAAAATTGAGCACCATTCTTAAAAATAACGGTGTAAAACTTCATATAAGCGACTTAGAACCACTAAATTAACCGATTAACATGTGTTTTTACAAACCTAAGGAAAGAAGAATTAATTTGGCTAAAATTTACGAATCCGCAGAACAACTTATTGGAAATACCCCTCTTTTGAGGCTTAAAAGATTAGAAGAAAAGTACGGCGTGAAAGCAAAAATTATTGCAAAACTTGAATACCTTAACCCTGCAGGCAGCGTTAAAGATAGGGTTGGCAAGGCTATGCTTGACGATGCCGAGCAAAAGGGGCTTATTAATAAAAATTCTGTTATAATTGAGCCAACTTCGGGTAATACGGGTATCGGTATTGCGGCGGTAGCGGCGGTAAGAGGATACAGAACAATTATTGTAATGCCTGAAACTATGTCCGAAGAGCGCCGTAAATTAATGCGCGCTTTCGGGGCTGAGTTGGTACTTACCGACGGCAAAAAAGGGATGAGCGGTGCTATAGAAAAAGCCGAGCAATTAAAACGCGAAACCCCAAACAGTTTTATTGCGGGTCAATTTACAAATCCTGCTAATGCAAAGGCGCATTTTGAAACTACAGGTCCCGAAATTTTAAGGGATACCGACGGTAATGTTGATATTCTGGTAGCAGGAGTCGGCACAGGCGGCACTGTTACGGGTACAGGCTCATTTTTAAAATCAAAACTTCCCGATATTAAAATAGTTGCGGTTGAACCGGCATCTTCTCCCGTGCTTTCGGGCGGTAAGGCAGGCAGTCATAAAATTCAAGGTATAGGCGCAGGTTTTGTGCCCGAAGTACTTGATATAAATGTTTTTGACGAGGTAGTAACAGTAGAAAATGATGATGCTATGGCTGTTGCACGTAACATGGGCAAAACCGAGGGCTTTTTGGTCGGTATTTCTTCGGGGGCGGCTTTGAGTGCGGCAATCGAAATCGGTAAAAGGGAAGAAAACGCAAACAAAAATATAGTTGTAATTCTTGCGGATAGCGGTAGCAGATACCTTTCAACAGAACTTTATAATTTTTAAAATAAAGTATAATAATTTCAAGAGCGGTATTATCCGCTCTTTTTTGTTCGCAATTTTAAAAAGTAGTGGAAATATTAAAAGAATTGTTGTATAATAATTCAATAATATAATTAATCAGGTGTTTTATATGAAAATTGTTATAAAAATCGGTACTTCTACTTTGGCGCATAGCACGGGAAGACTTAATATCCGCCGAGTTGAAGAATTGTGCAAAGTTATGAGTGACCTTAAAAATGCAGGTAATGAAATTATACTTGTATCATCAGGCGCTATTGGTATGGGTGTAGGTAAACTTTCCCTTCAGGGAAAACCCACCGATATTCCAACCAAACAGGCGGCTGCGGCAGTAGGTCAATGCGAACTTATGTATATATATGATAAACTTTTTTCGGAATATAATCATACCGTGGCGCAGATACTGGTTACGGGCGCGGATATAGAACACCTTGACCGTAAAACCAATTTTGAAAACACTATGCGACGTCTTTTAGAATTAGGCGTTCTTCCGATTATTAATGAAAACGATTCAATAGCAACAGATGAAATTGTTATTGGTGATAACGATACTTTAGGCGCTATTGTTGCGACTACGGTTGAAGCCGATTTGCTTATAATTTTATCCGATATTGACGGTCTTTTTACCGCCGACCCACATAAATATAAAGATGCAAAACTTTTACATACTGTAAGCGAAATCACCCCCGAAATTGAGGAAATGACGGGCGGCGCGGGAAGTAGTCTTGGTACAGGCGGAATGCATACTAAAATTAAAGCAGCAAAAATTGCAAACAGCGCCGGTACTGATATGGTAATAGCAAATGGGGAAGACCCTGATATACTTTATGATATTGTGGCAGGAAAGGACGTTGGAACACGTTTTCTTGCACGAAAGGCAGATTAAGTAATGATTGAAACTAAAAAACTGCTTTTAAGAGCAAAAAAGGCGTCGAAAAACGCACCTCTTAGTGAGGAAACTAAAAATAGTGCGTTAAAGATAATGGCGGATGCGCTTATTAGTAATTGCGACACAATACTTGCCGCTAATGATGAAGATTTACACAAGGCTAAAGGCACTGTACCAGATGTTATGCTTGACCGTTTAAAACTTACAAAAGAGCGTATAAACGGTATGGCAAACGGCATTTTAGAGGTTGCGGCTTTAAATGACCCTGTAGGCAGAGTTATTCAGAAAACCGAACATAAAAACGGGCTTATAATAGAAAAAACATCAGTGCCGTTTGGGGTAGTGGCTATTATTTACGAAAGCCGACCTAATGTTACATCTGACGCGGCGGCACTCGCGTTTAAAAGCGGTAACGCTTGTGTGCTAAGAGGCGGTAAGGAAGCCTACGCCAGTTCAAAGGCTATTGTTACTGCATTAAGGAAAGGGCTTAAAAACTGCGGTATAGATGAGGATTATATTAACCTTGTGGAAGATACTACCAGACAGAGTGCTAATGAACTTATGACTGCGGTTGGACTTGTTGATTTATTAATTCCGCGAGGTGGCAAGGGGCTTATAAAGGCTTGTACCGATAATGCGAAAGTGCCTTGTATAGAAACAGGTACGGGAATTTGCCATATTTATGTTGATAAAACTGCCGATATAGAAAAGGCACTTGGAATTATTGATAATGCAAAAACGAGCCGTCCTTCTGTTTGCAATGCGGCGGAAGTTTGCCTTGTTCATAAAGACATAGCAGAAACTTTTTTGCCAAAACTTTATGAGCGTTTATGCAAAATTGAAAGAGAAAATGCGGTAGAACTTATAGGTGACGGCGATGTTTTAAAATATATCAGCGTAACACCTGCGGATGAAAATTCCTATGATACCGAGTTTCTGGATTATAAAATGGCGGTAAAAATTGTGGATAGCGTAGAAAAGGCGGTCGAGCATATAGCCGAACATTCTACCCACCATAGCGAAAGTATTATAACAGAATCCCCCGCAAATGCTGATTACTTTACATCTATGGTAGATTCTGCGGCGGTTTACGTTAATGCATCTACACGTTTTACAGACGGCGGCGAATTCGGTCTTGGTTGCGAGATGGGCATTTCTACCCAAAAACTGCACGCACGCGGTCCGATGGGGCTTTGTGAACTTAATACGTATAAATATATAATTAAAGGTAACGGTCAAATAAGATAAAGAGGGTGAAATTAATGTCAACCGTAAAATTTGGATTTATAGGAACTGGTAATATGGGCGGCGCTTTGGCACGCGCAGTATGTAAAGCGGTAAATGTAAAGGAAGTTTTACTTGCCGACCGTTCTGAAGTTAAGGCGCAACTTTTAGCAAACGAACTTGGATGTTCTAACGCAAATAACAACGCGGTTGCAAGTTCGGCGAAATTTATATTTTTAGGGGTAAAACCTCAGGCAATGGCTGAAACGCTTAACGGTATATTACCTGTTTTACAAAAACGTAATGACAGATTTGTTTTGGTTACAATGGCGGCAGGGCTTAAAATTGCCGATATAGCCGATATTTGCAAAACGAACTATCCTATAATCAGAATAATGCCTAACACGCCCGTGTCTGTAGGTAAAGGTATGATACTTTATTCCGCTTCGGAAGAAGTGTTTATGGACGAAATCGGTGAGTTTTGTGATGCTTTGAAGCAAGCGGGAAAACTTGATAAACTTGATGAAAACTTAATTGACGCCGCAAGTGCGGTTTCGGGTTGCGGACCGGCATTTGTTTATA
>JAZQHI010000081.1:0-10979 GCA_045540535.1 Acutalibacteraceae bacterium
AAGCCCCTGCCCTACAATATTGCGCAACCTTTTAAATAAAAAATTTTATAAATTCTTCAAACAATCAAACCCCCACAGTTACACGAAGATAACTGCGGGGGTTCTGTTATTATTTGCTTTCGTCTTGTGGGCGGAATTTAATTTTATAAATTCCCTTGGCTTTCTCGTTTTCTACAATTTTTATATCAAATGTAAAACGCGCGCCGTCCGATTCCGTAATACCTGTAGCCCTTAAATATTCACCCTTTATGGTAGGTTCGGGATCGTCATATTCTTCGAGTTCGTATTCGGTAATTTTAAAATCGCCCTTAAATTCTACGCCACTGCTCTTTTCAAGCAAAGCGAAATAACTTTCAATTTCTTCCGCTGTTACTACAGAATCAGGGTGCATAACGGTCATAATTTCGTCAAACGTATCATTTTCTATACAAAGAACAAACTTTTCGACCAAATCGGGCTCATTTTCACCGCAAGCGCAAAATAAACAAAGCAATAAACTTAAAAACACTACTAATATTTTTTTCAAAACTACCGCCTCCAGAAACCCATTGTAACATATAATCCATATTATTGCAAATCTTTAATTTGCGGCGAGTTTTTTAAGTCTTACAAGGTCTAAAACATCTATCTCTCCGCTCTCATTAAGGTCACCGTCAGCAAGGCGGATAGTGCCTTTGCCTAAAAGATAACCCCTTAAATTAGCAAGGTCCACAGAGTTTATATTTTCGTCCCCGTTGATATCTCCAATGCGCTTAAATACTGCATTAATATGCACCGCGCCCGATTGTTTATAAAACTTATATTCGCCGTCAGTTTCCAAAAGTTCAGTAGTAACACCGTTCTGAGTAAGTTCAATTACCGACAGTCTGCAACCCTCATTCGCTTTTGTTATTATCTTTGTAAGACTGCCGTTTTCTGCCGCGCCGCTACAAAGGGTGGTAAATACAAGACCGTTCCCATTTGATTCGGTTGTAATTAGTTTTTCTGCCAATTCTTCGGCGTTATCGTTGATATTCAAATTAAAATCACAAATTCTGCCCTTTTGGTTAATGGAAATACCTATTTCCCCTGCACCAAAAAGGGTATTTGCGCCGTCATAAGTGAATTTACTGTTTGAAGCAGGTTTCCGCTCGGTAGTAAGGTCGTAATACAAATTTTTAGATGTTGCCAAGGAATTTCCGTTACTGTCAAGAATTTCAAAATTCGCATTAACGTCATTCCCTGCTACGCTAAGATTTAACCTTACCTTAGTATTTGCCGCGGCAAGCATTACGGTTTCGGCTTCGGGTATAAGCGAATTAAGGGTAGTTGTATCGTATAATCTTTTCATTATTCCGTAATACGCCAGTTTCCCTTCAGCCGTTCTTACCCACTTAAATATTACAAGTTGCATTCTGCCTTTATTACGGTTATCACCGTTTCGGATAACTACTGCAGAATAGCCCTCCATATCATCTGCCCCGTCACCTAAACTCTGAGCGCGGAAAATTATTCCCGCCTTTAAAAAACCGTCACTGCCCATTGTGAATGTAGCGTCAGCATTAAAATCTGCCGCGAAACTGTCCTTATACATTATTTTTTTGCCAGTAGCGGCGGTGGCTAAAAATGAATTATCCTCGTATTTAAGACTGCTTTCTTCTGTAGGCTCGTAAACCGTAAAATCGGCGGGATTTATTGAGTTTTTGCTTTCGCAATCGGTATAAAACTCAACTCCGCTAACCTTTGTTTCGGCACCGCCGTGATTAAAAATTCCAAAACCGCCCGTAGCATAATAATCGGAATATGAACCCGATGCCTTTTTTAAATCAAATTCGTAAGTAGACTCAAGTTCCAAATTTTTGGGATTCTTGAGTGTTACTGTTAAAACACTGCCGTCGGCTACCGCTTCCATAATAAGCGTAGCACCCGAAGCGTGCTCACCGTTTAAAACCTTAGTATCGGTATAAGTTTTAACATTTCCAAGGTTTACATACTTTTTACCGCTTGAATTTGTGCCGTAACGGGTAAGTTGTAAAACAATTTCGCCGTTTTCCATACTATCCTTTTTAACCAGTTTTACTACATAACCGCTATACCCAGGCGAACCTTTTACAGCGCCGTTTGCCCTTAATGCAAACCCTAACTGATTATCCCCCGTAGCCGCAGTTGTGAATACAGCGCGCGCCCTTAAATAGTCGGTTTTAATAAGTTCGGTAGTTTCTGTAACAGAAAACTCGCTGAAAGTGTGGCTTCCGTAACTTATTAAACCTAACGAACCCGTAGGATAATAATCGGGTTTTTTCTCACTTTGCGTTTCGTTAAGCGGCGCTTCCTTAGCGTTAACTATTACCTTACCGTCACTATTCTTTAAAAGCGCGTAAAATTTATCTTCATCTACAAAAAGTTCCAGCGTGAATTGAAGGTCGGTAGCAGTTTCATCAAGCCCTGTATAACTGCCTGCAACAAAAGAGTAGATATTTGAACCGCCTGTGCAATAACGGTAGACTACTTCTACAGTAGAAAGTTTACTCGAAAGTCTTCTCACAAAAACTGAATAACCCGAGGTATTAAACGAATTGGTGGCAAAATCGCTTTCCTGTAAATGAAAACCAAAACCGCCCTGAACCGCGCCGGTATCAGCGTCGCCACCAACTTTAACCGATGCCCTGAAAGACGTCATATCCTCGGTGTTAATTAAAAGCGCCTTACCGTGAGATGCGGTGGTTATGCTTCCCTCAGAACTGTCGAAATCGGCAGTATAGCCACCCGAAGAATACATCAAATAATTATTTTTGTTATATAAATCGCCGATTTCGGTTTCGGTTCTTTTGTTCTGCGCTAAAATGGTTGAGGTTGATGATGGGATACTGAAAACACCGTTATTTTCAGTGATTTCGCCGTTTTTGTGGTTAAGTGCCGCGTAATTGCTTATACTGCCGTAATTATAAGAATTATCCGCCAACGCGTAACTTACAGAAAGTTTACCTATATTGTGGGTATTGGCATCCACATTTTCGCCAACATTATAATAAACCATCAAATAACCGTTAGCATACATAAGGCAAGCCGATTTTGCAAACTCATTTTCGCCTAAAATATAAGGTCCGTTGGGAATTTCATCAAAATAACCGCTCACATTGGCGTTACTGTGGGAATCGTTAAAATCCGATATATCGGCAAAACTTTCATAACTAATTTCATTTTTAGAAACAGTAACCTCAGTGCCGATTCTGTAAGAAACGCGGTCGGGTACAATACCGTGGTACGCATCGGTCGTTTGGTAGGAAATTGCAACTCTGCCGTCAGGCAAGGTTATAATATACGGCGCGGCGCAAACCGCTTTTTCACTGCTTGAGGCAGCAGTTTCGGATAAAACCTTGTTAGGAGTTGCTACTATTACGGGTCTTGTCCAATTAATACCGTCTTTTGAAAGGGACATTTTTATAACAAAAGTGTTTGCGGTATTTGCCGTTTTTGTGGATTCAAATACCATAGCATACGAACCGTCCTTAAGTTCGGTAACTACACTCATTCCGTCACGCGATAAATGTTCTATACCGTTTTGGGCTATTTTGGGGGTAGAAAACGTTTCGCTTTCCTCATCCCAGATACAGTACATAATATGTTGGTAACGCGTATCATTAGGTGTATAAGTATCGGCATAGTAAATGAATAATTTGCCGTTAATAAGGCACGGGTCAGGCTCCCATAAGCCATAGTCAGAACCTGCATCGTCAATCGCCTTATCTTTTATGTGTTCTACCATAACTTTCGGCTCGCCCCAAGTAGCGCCGCCATCGGTACTGACCCTATAACCAATTGAAGAATAATAAAAACTCCAAGGTTTTGCATCAGGTTCGCCGGTATAGGTGTTATATCGGTAAAACGCCATAAGATTTCCGTTTTCAAGTTCTATAAAATTGGGATTCTGGGCTTCAAGCCGACCTCTGCCGTAAGGATTGTCCGCATCAACATAAGGTGAATTTTCTATAAGACTGTCGGTAGCGTTTGCTATAAGCAAAACTTCATTTTCAAAAGTAAAACCGCCGTCATAACTGCGTGCAAAATAGTTTCCTTTGCCAGAACGGTAGTAAACCGCTGCAATTGTACCGTCACTCAGTTGCTTTGCTCTGATACAGCGCACTCCTGCACTTGCCTTAAAAACCTCTGTTTCGCCGCACCAATTATAGTTGCCGAATGTTACTTCAGCCCCGACAGACATATTAAAAACTAATGTACTAAATATAATTGCAAAGGTTAAAATTATTGCAAGGCAACGTTTCATAAGTTTTCTCCCAAAATTTAAAATGCTTACCTTTTTATCATACCAATTTTTCATTTAATCTGCAATATTTTATAAAAATTCAAGCAAAATTACTCCCTTTTTTAAAACAAAAAATCGGTATATGGGCAAAATTAGTCGAAAATACAAAACCCGACCGAAATTTTCGGTCGGGAAGTTTAAAAACTTATTCTTCTATAAAATCAAGACAACTTCTGTCAGCAGTAAAGGGGCGAACCTTTGTATCTGCAACTGCAACATGTTTTGGATGAACGGCGTAAGCCTTTAAAGCCGCCTCATTTTCAAATACGGAGTATAGCATAACATCAGCATTTGAAGATGGTAACGACTCGGTTTGAACCTTAATTTCAACAAGCCCGTCAATCACACCCAAAAGCGCCTCTAGTCCCTCTTTTATGCCGCGTTTTACCTCGTCGGTATTATTTTCGGGTTTTAATTTCCAAAGAATAATATGTTTTACCATAAATATCAATCCTTTAAATTATTAAACTTAAAAATACTAATTGGTTGCCATTTTTTTAAGCGCTACCAAATCGCGTACGTCTATTACACCGTCATTGTCACTCGAAATATCTGCTTTTATAAGGCATACATTATCTGTAGTGCCCTCATCAAGATATTTTCTTATGCTGATAAGGTCGTCAGCCAAAGTATCCGAACCGCCAATATACAAAGGACCCATATTTTCCAAAGTATAATTCTTTTTGGTGAACACCGCTTCAGAATCTTCAAGGGAAAATTCCGTGAACTCAAAACGGCCTTTTCCGATATAACGGAAACCTGCTATATTGGAATTTTTAACTTCAAATACGCGACCGCTCAATTTAGTCTGGGTATCATAATAGTATACTGTGTCAGAAGTATTATAGTATATTTGCGGGCCTAACATAAATAATCCCGAGTTATAATCGGTAAGTCGGTAACCGGAACCGTTGGGGTCGGTCCAGAAATCCGAAGTAATTTCAAGAACATCTGTATAATTTACAAAATCCGTAGTTTTGCGGATAACTGCTTTGGCTTTATCGGAATTTGTGAACCAATCATCATTATTTTCGGTCACATCATCAATATAATAATGTTCGCCGTTATAAGTTGCAAAAGCGGCGATAGCATTCTCCCAAACATAACCGCTATTGTACCTAGTGCTGTCACAAGTAACCTGTAGCCCAAACATATCTGTTTCCAGTACATACCAATCGTCATGACCTTTGCCATCACGGTCATCAGGCAGCGCAGATGTGCTCTTTAAAAATGCGTTATGCTCAACCTTACCGTTTCTGTCAGGCAGAGGGTCTGCCCAGGTTGTATCCACGTGATAATATTCACCGTCAAGCAATACTATTGACCAGGCGTGCGAATCGGTATCTGAAATGGCTCTTATTGTAGGAACACCTAAAAGTTCCATTATTTTATTAAATGTTTTAGCATAGGAATCGCAAACACCGCGACCTTTTTTAAGTAATTGATAAGCATCAAAAATCTGGGCATCTACATCATATTCAGAATTAGTAGCCATATAATCGTAAACGAAAAGCATTTTTTCAATATCTGTAGAATTCTCAGGAACTTTTTCGGCTATAGCCTTTGCCAGAATTTCATATTCAGCCGTTTCAACCAATGCTAATTCTTTATCAAAATAACTGTTTAGCAAATAATCGTTAACATTTTCTTTATACTCAAAAACGGCTTTAAACTGTAAATATTCATCCCTCTCATTTTTTAAAGCAGAAAGTTTTATATTACTTAAATTAAGCAGACTTTTTGCCTGAAACATATCGGGATATTCTAAAACATATTCAAGACATTTTATAAACAAGCCGTGCTGGTCAGGATTTTGAATTAAACCGTCCAGACTAATTTCGGTTGACAAATCGTAAAGACCTTTGTAAATTGCATCACATATCTGAAGTTTCTGCATAACCCCATCGGTTAATGCAATTTCACCGCTCTCGATTGACTTTTTAACAAAAAGCGGTGTTGAGTCAGGTATTTCGTACCCTTGCGCCGAAGTATTTATAAATAATAGTTCTAAAGCCATAACGGATATAACCGCAAAACTAATTACTTTTTTAGAAAAATTCCTCATAATGCTAAAATCAACCTCGATTAAAAAATTGCTAATATTATAAGTATTATAACCAAAATTTCCGAAACTTCAAATGTTTTCTCCAAAAACGGAAATTCTGCCGTTAATATTTCCAAAAGGCTTTTTGTTTCGCCGTCATCGGTTTCTATTTGAGGTAAAACCGATTCCATAACATCTTTTATTACATTTTTATCCTTTTCATCAGCATCAGGACTACTGTCACTTTCGGTTTCAGAACTTTGGTCACCTGATTCTGTTCCCGCACTGTTTTGAGTAGAAGTATCGTTTGACACTGCCGACTCGGATTTATCTGTAGAACTGTCTTTCCCCGACTCATTACTGTCTTTTGTAGACTCGGTATTGGAATTTACCGTAGGCTTTTTACCGGGATTTTGTTCCTTGAAAAGTTCTTCGCCTGTTTCTTTATCATCAAGGTCTTCCCAGATTGTGTTATCAATATTCTCTTTTTCGCTGTCTTCAAGGCTAAAGGTAATTCGGTCAACATAATCGTCACAACGTATGCAATAACGCGACATCGTACCGTCACTTTCGGCAGTAGCAGGCTTATCAACCGTCCAAGTGTCAGAATAAGTATGACCTATAGGTTCTATCTCGGCGTAATCTTTGGCACCGCACTGTGAACAAACCCTCTCTTTTACGCCAACCTCTTTACAAACAGGTTCGGAAACTACCGTCCAATCCCCGTAAAGACCTTTGTGGGTACAGTTTTTACCGTTAAATGCAACATTAACTCCGCCCGACACAACCTCTGGCATAATTTTATCAAGATACCAGTTACAAATATCACCCGAACTGTATTGCATATCTATTTTTGTGAGTTCTGCCTTAGCATCTTCGGCAATTTTAAACTTAAAACTTATAATTTTGCCGTCTTTAGTCTTGTCACGCGTATCGCATATAACTACGCGTATAAGTTTTCTGCTTGGATGGTCGGCAATAGTATAGTCGTTAAACACACCGCCGTAATAAAACCCGTCATACTTTAAAACATTCGGGTCATAGGTCACAGAAACCGTAACCGCCATAATACCTGGGTTTTCGATAATTCTTATAGGCACTACAACATCTCCGCCTGTAACGCCTTCCACCGTGTCAATTTGAATTTTTCCTTTATTAATCTGCACCGCCGATACATTAGTCGGCAAGATTATTAAACCGCATAATAAACTCAGCACAACCCCAAAAGCCAAAATTCTTTTTTTCATAACCTACTCCTTAGAAGAAATACACTATTATTTTATCATTTTTCACTTCCATTGTCAACCGAATTGACCTTGCATTTTAATTTAAAACCACAAAGCACGCTCCAATTCGGAACGTGCTTTAATCAGGTTTATTTTATTTGATTTACTTTGCCGCCTCAATAACCTTTTGTGCTATATTTTGCGGAACTTCCTCGTATCTTGCCATTTCAAGTGTAAAGGAAGCAGTACCTTGTGTAATAGAGCGCATTGCGGTTGAGAAATCGGACATTTCTGCCATAGGCACTTCGCCTATAATTTCCTGCATCTTGTTTTCGGCAGGGTTCATTCCTATAATGCGGCCTCTTCTCTTGTTTATATCACCAATAACGTCACCCAGCATCTCATCGGGCACTAAAACCTTTAATGTGCCTATAGGTTCAAGCAGTACGGGGGAAGTCTGGGGTATACCCTCTTTAAATGCTATCGCCGCCGCCATTTTAAAGGACATTTCCGAAGAATCAACAGGATGATAAGAACCGTCAACCAAAACAGCCTTAACACCCACTACAGGATAGCCTGCAAGTACGCCCTTTGCAGTACATTCACGCAAGCCTTTTTCAACTGCAGGGAAGAAATTCTTCGGTACTGCACCGCCGAATACTTCATCTTCAAATACAAGTTCTTCACTGTCGCAGGGTTCAAATCTTATCCAAACGTCACCGAACTGACCGTGTCCGCCCGACTGTTTCTTGTGTCTGCCCTGAACCTTAACCGACTTCCTAATAGTTTCGCGGTAAGCAATCTTTGGCTTTTTAAGTTCAACTTCAGCGCCAAATTTGGATTTAAGCCTTGAAATTATAACATCTATATGTTGCTCACCCAAGGCTTCAAGAATCTGTTCCTTGGTTTCGTTATTCATATAAACCGATATTGTGCGGTCCTCTTCCATCATACGATTAAACGCGGCAGTAATTTTTTCTTCGTCACCCTTAGCCTTGGGATAAACCGCAACTGATAACGACGGTTTCGGGAAATCAATCGGTGCCACTGCTATATTGCCTTTTTCGGAAAGTGTATCACCTGTAAGCGCAGAACCGAGTTTTGCAACCGCGCCGATATCACCTGCACCTATCTGGGCAGCATCTTCCTGCTTTCCGCCTTTAAGCCACATAACTTTAGAAATACGTTCTTCGCTGTCATTGCGGTTGTTTATAAGTCGCATATCGTTGCTGATTTTGCCCGAAAGCACCTTGAAATAGGAAAGTTTTCCTACAAACGGGTCGGCTATCGTTTTGAAAATAGTAAGCGCGGGCGCACCGTCTGATTTATAGGCAACATCTTCGCCGTCAGCCGTTTTGTATGAACAGTCCGCTACAGATGGCATAACCTTTAAAATATTTTCAACCATCATACCAACTGCGTCACCCGTCTGCTGAATACCGCAATAAACGGGGCAGATTTCGCCGCTTTTAATACCTGTAGCCAAACCTGTAATTATTTCGTCGGGAGTAAACTCTTCCCCTGCGAAATATTTTTCCATCAATTCGTCATCGGTTGTAGCAATAGCCTCAAGCAACATACTTCTCATATCGTCAAGTTCGGTGTTTACAGGCATACGAAGTTCTTTCATTTCGTTGCCCTCAAAAACATAGGCTTTATTCTCAATAAGATTTATGTAACACTTTACTTCATCGTTTTCGATATAAGGTACGATTACAGGGCATATTACTGCACCGTAATTACCTGCAAGGGCTGATAAAACACGGTAAAAATGCGCATGTGTAGAATCAAGTTTACCAACAAAGAAAGCCACGCTCTTACCCTGCTTGCGAGCCTTTTCATAAGCCTGCTTAGCGCCTACAGTAAGACCAGATTTACCCGATATTGCAATAATTGCGCTGTCAGCCGCGGCAAGCGCCTCTTCAACACCGCCTGCAAAGTCAAAAAGACCGGGAGCGTCAATAAGATTTATCTTTTGTCCGCCTATCTCTAATGCGTAAACCGCGGTTGAAACCGAAACCTTACGTTTCTTTTCTTCAGGGTCAAAATCAAGAACTGTTGTAGAATCACCTGTCTTACCGATGCGGTCGGTTGCTCCTGCATAATATAAAATAGCATCAGCCAAAGTGGTCTTACCCGAACCGCCATGGCCTAATAGCGCTATGTTTTTAATCAAGTTTTCAGTATACTGTTTCAAAATCATACAACTCCTTTGGGATACCGCATTTGTGCGGAAAATGTTATGATAGAATTATAACACACTTCGTTGTAGAATTCAAACAGTTTTTTTGCAAAGTTTTAACTTTTTTTATCGAAAAGTCATAAATTTGGAGGATTTGTCGAAATACGCGCCGAAAAAATTACAATTTGTAATTTTTATTTGTTCAAAAAAGCGAAAAAGTAACATTTTTGAAACTATTTGTAACCAAATTGTTTCTGCTATTTTTAAATATTTTAGTATATAATAGCATACAGAGATTTGTGTTTGGAGGTGCATTTTATGAAAAAAGGCTATATCGCTGCGCTTTTAGCAATTGTTGCTATAACTGCGTTTTCTATTTCATACTTTGCGACCGAAGAACCTAAGATTACCGAAAACGCTCTTAGTTCCGCAGTTAAAACCGATGTTGTAACTATATCGCAAAACGCTACAAAAAGCGTTGATAGTGAAAAAGTTCTGGAAAGCCGTTTTCTTAATATGCTTAATCACAATTTCGTTTACGATACCGCCTTTGATTCGGTTGAGGATATTGTAAACTGCTCTATGCCTGCTCTACTCGAGCACAGAGATAGCGAAAATGATTCTTTAATCGCTCAAACCTATGTTAACGATTTTATCGGCAATATGTACGGCATTACAGATATTGATTATACACAAATCAATAAAGAATTTGAATCTGCCGAGGGTTATGTTTACATTTTACCTTGCGGATTTACAAAATACAGCCACGAAATCATTTCGCTCACCGCAAATGAGGACGGCAGTTATACCGTAAAAACAAAAATCACCGCAGGCGCTCACGATACCACCGATTTTACCGATACTTGCACAACCCTTTTCGTGCCAAATGCGAACTCGGCTTTCGGTTATAATATAATCTATTCAAATATCGGCGGAACTGCCCTTTCAATTTAAAAAGTATCAAATTTTAAAAGCACGCAAACGCGTGCTTTATTTTTTTGCAATGTAATATAGATTTTATAAATTGGCTTTGGAATTATATTTATTTTTCAGAGTTCGAATCTTCTTTCTATTTCTTTTAAAATACATAAAAAATAAGGAACCTACTTTTCAGTAGATTCCCTATTGGCGCGCTGAAGAAGATTCGAACTCCCGACCTTCTGGTCCGTAGCCAGACGCTCTATCCAGCTGAGCTATCAGCGCAAATGCGGTAATTTTTCAGAC
>JAZQHI010000082.1:0-9066 GCA_045540535.1 Acutalibacteraceae bacterium
GTGCTTCTAGCTGGGTGAATTTACCGTCAAGTCTTAGCATATAAAGAATATTTTCTGCAATAGAAAGCTTGGGGTCAGGCTCGTGAATAAAAAAGCTGTTGCTTTTCTTAGTGCCGTAATTATAAGCGTGATAACCGTAAACCGCCAACTGCGGAAAACGGGCAATCAACTGCAAGCACTGCCTTAAAACATTAGGTATGCTTGTATCGTCGGGACTCGGGTCATAGGAATAAAGGGTTAAAACACTGCGCGCCAACGAGTTCATCAAATCGGTTGAGGACGCTTTCATAATAATATCCCTTACGAAATTATTTGGGAGCGGTCTGTAAGAATAAAGTACAGTTTTAAAGTTTTCCAGTTCCTCAGATTTCGGCAACTGACCGAAGATTAAAAGATATATAATTTCCTCAAAACCGAAACGGTTGTCTGCAATCATTCCGCCAACTAAATCTTCGACCCTGTAACCGCGGTAATAAAGTTCACCGTCACAAGGAGTTTCCACACCGTCAACATTCTTTTTAGAAATTATATCCGAAATTTCGGTAAGACCTGTAAGCACGCCCTTACCGTTAAGGTCACGAAGACCACGGTTAACCTTATGTTCTATATATAAATTGGGGTCAATTCTGCTATTATTCACGCACTTTTCAGCAAGAATTTCCACCTCGGGTGTAATTGTATTATTTTTATAGGTGTTGTAGTTCATTTAAGCCTCTCTTTTCGTAAATTTTTTTATATTATACCATTTTTACCCTCTGCTTTCAAGGTTTCCGAAAATTTTTAAATATTCCTTAACAATTAAGACATACTATTTCTGGTGATTATATGTCAGGCAAAATTTCCGATTACGAAAATACTTATCTTTCGGGCGATTTAGAAAAGGATATTGCACTTTTTAAAGAAATTTTTAAAAAAGATGCAGTTTTGCGAACCAAAAAAATACATTCCCCTAAAAATCCCAACGTTTTTTGTGCCCTTGTTTATATGGACGGTATGGTTGACACCGAGCAGGTGAACGACGCCCTTATACGCCCTATTTTAACTGCCGATATTCCAGATATTACTACCCCTTTGGCAGATTATCTTGAAACGCGGGTGCTTTTTGCAAGGGATATAAAAAAAGTAAATAATATTGCCAAAATACTTGAGGGCATTCTTTACGGCGAAGTTCTGATTTTAATAGATAAAAGTGCCGATGCCCTTACTGCCGATGTTAAGGGTTGGCGGACAAGGGGTATTTCCGAACCCGAGGACGAGCGCATTTTGCAAGGTCCGCGCGAGGGTTTTGAAGAGGCGGCGCTGCTTAATGCCGCAATGTTAAGGCGACGGCTTCAAACACCCGACCTTTGTATAGAAATGAGCCGTATCGGCAGAAGAACCAACACTATAGTTTTTATCTGCTATCTCGATTCGCTCATAGACCAAAAAACACTTCTTGAACTTAAAAAACGAATTAAAAAAATTGATATGGACGGTATTCTTGACTCAAACTATATAGCCGAGCAGATACGTGACAACCGCCATTCGCCCTTTAAAACTACAGGCACTACCGAACGCCCCGACATTGTCGCCGCAAGACTGCTTGAGGGCAGAATTGCATTAATAGTTGACGGCTCGCCCGTTGTGGTGACTCTGCCCTATCTTTTTTCAGAGAATTTTCAGTCCGACGAAGACTACTACATCAATTTTTTAGTTAGCAGTATCGGCAGAATTATACGTTATATCTGCTTTTTTGTAGCCATAAGCCTGCCTGCTGTATTTATTGCCATTTCGGTATTTCACCGCGAACTTCTGCCTACAAGCCTTGCAATAGCCATTTCTGAACTGCGCGGCGGTGTTCCGTTTTCGCCACTTACAGAATGTATAATCTTAATTTTCATATTCGAAGTTCTGCGCGAAACGGGTATCAGAATGCCGCAAAGCCTCGGTCACGCGCTAAGTATTGTAGGCGGTCTGGTAGTAGGTCAGGCGGCGGTAGACTCGCGGATTATAAGCGCGCCTATTCTTATAGTAATTGCCCTTAGCGGTATTTCGGGACTTATGGTGCCGCGACTTAAAGGCGCAGTTTTTTATCTAAGAATAGCCTTGGTTTTTTTAAGTTCTTTTTTGGGCCTTTACGGTTATATCGGGGGAATTTCTATAATTATTATGCATATTCTTTCCCTTAAATCCTTTGGGTTCGATTACACCGCATCTTTGCGGAAATCAACCTTTCAAAGCCTTAAAGACACCCTTTTCAGAGCGCCTTGGTATAAAATGTTCCGCCGAACCCCCGTTTCACCTGACAAAACTCGTATGGAGGGTTCTTTATGCGAAAAATAACCGCCGCCTTACTGTCGGGTTTACTGGTTTTAACTCTTAGCGGTTGCACTGCTTTTAATAACACAGAAAAAGGGCTCGATTTTTTAGTATCCTCAATAGGTTTTGACCAGAAAGATGATGTTTTTTCGGTTCATTTAGAAACCTTAACCGTTAATTCCGAAGACTCCGAACCCGATAAAAAACTAACCCTTATTACAGGAAGTGGCAAAAATCTTACCGAAGCGCTTGATGACGCTTATAAAAAAAGTATGCGCCCTTTTTTGTACAGTCACTGCGCAGTTGCAGTTATAGGTGAGGGTATAAGCGAAAAAGGGTTCAGAAATATTTGCACTTTTCTTTATAACCGCGATGAAATTAATCTCTCCCTTCGCTTTGTTTACACAAAAAATGCCGAAACCTTACTGAATTGCGATACCGTAGCCTCGGTAGCGGTAGGCTACGACCTTGCCGACGCGCTTAAATTCCAAAAAGATTTAAACGGTACTGTTTATAAAAACCGTTTTTACGAAATAGAGGCTCTGCGCCGAAATTATTCCGGCACATTTGCTTTACCCCGATTTTCTGTAGAGGATAAAAAACACTCTATAACAGGATTAACTGTTTTTAAAAACGACCTTGCTGTAATTGACCTTAGTATTCCGGAATCGGTAATTTATTCGGCAGTTACCTCTGCAATAAAAAACGGAAATATACTGCTTAACCACCAAAACTATACTTTAAATAATGCTTCGGTTAAAAAAACTTTTAACTTAAATGAGAATTTAAACACAAAAATCACCTTAAAATTAAATCTTCAGGGTGACGGCAATATAAAGCCGCAAATAACCGAAACTATAACCCAAATTTATAATCTTTCCAAGGAGAAAGGCGCTGATGTTTTTATGCTTGCAAATGAAATTGCAATTAAAAAACCTGACCTTTGGCGAAGCCTTAAACACAACTTCCCGCTTTACTATAAAAATTCTTCGCTTGAGGTAACTGTTATATGAAAAACGAAAAGGCGTTCGGCTTTCACCCTGCCTCTCTTACAGCATTGTTTATACTCGGCAACAGCGTAATAATTTTTCCGCAAAAAAACGCCAACGAATATTCTTTCTTAGCCTATATTATAAGCGCTATAGCGGCGGTTGTCATTTATATTGTTTTTTCTCCCTTAGTAAAAAAACTTTTCTTGGCGCAGCAAAGCCGAAATTTAAAACCCTATAAAAAAGTTTTACTTTTAATTCTTTATCTTTCAGTTGCGGCACTGTCGCTTAGCGTAGCCACTGAAACTTTTATTGATTTCTCATATTTTGCCTTTAAAATTATTTTAAATGACCTTACCCCTGTTTTAAGTTTTCTCTGCTTTTTTGCGGTTATAGTATATTTTGCTTTTAAACGGCAGGAAAACTTTTTAAAATTCTGCCTTTTGGCATTTTTCTTTACAGCGGCTGTTATAGTTATTTTCTTTTTGCTTTGTATAAGGGATTACCGAATACAAAATATCTTTGTTTTTGCGCCGCCCTCTTACAAAACACTTTTTACACAGATTAAAGATTATGCATTAAACCCAACCGCCGCCGTATTGCTTATAGCCGTTTACGAAACGGGCGTTTTTGGAAAAATTCGCAAAAAAGCATCGATTTACGGCATTATCTCAGGCTTTGCTCTTTTAGGACTTTGCCTTTTAAATTCCCTTTTGCTTTTCGGCAGTAAACTGGCGGCGCTTCTTGATTACCCTTACGCTTCGGCTATAAGCACCGTAACTGTAGGCAGACTATTCACCCGCCTTGACGGTTTTTCCTATTTTGTTTATTTTACTTCCTGCCTTACTAAAATCACCGTTTGCATTTTTATAATCCGATATATTCTTAAAAATTGCAATCTACTACTCAAAAATACCAATTTTTACACTAACTAATAATTGACAAAACCTATCTTTTATTGTAATATACAAATGATTAGGTATTTATAGGTTCGGCATCTGTCCAAATTGCCGAATTTTATACCTGAAAATTTTTCTTAAATTAAGGAGATGGTTTTGTGGACGACAGTCCTGCGGGGAGTATTATTCTCTTCGTGCTACTTTTAATTTGTAGCGCTTATTTCTCAGGCACAGAAATTTCTTTGGCATCGGTTAACCGAATTCATATGATGAGCAGAGCCGATAAGGGTATTAAAAGCGCCAAGCGTGTGCTTAAAATACTCAATAATTTCGACGAGGCGCTCTCGGTATTGCTTATAGGCAATAACATTGTGAATATCGGTGCCGCTACATTGGCTACGGTAATCGCAACTGATATCTGGGGTGTAAAAGCCGTTTCGGTATCAACCGTTGTTACAACCGTAATTGTTTTTATTTTCGGTGAAATGCTTCCTAAAAGTCTGGCGCACGCCTGCAACGAACGCTTTGCCGAATTTGTTTCGGGTTCATTGCTTTTGCTTATGAAACTACTTAAACCGCTGTCCATTACCTTTACGGCGCTGTCGGTGGCAGTTTCTAAACCATTTAAAAAGCATACCGAAAATCAGGTAACTATGACCGAGGAAGAACTCACTGATATTGTTGAAAACATATCGGAGGAGGACGGCTTTGACGAGGATACGGCAGGGCTTGTGAAATCGGCACTTCACTTTTCCAACTCGGTTGCAAGCGATGTAATGGTGCCTTGGGAGGACGTACAGAAAATAAGTACCGTCTATAAAACCCCTCAAATACTTGAAATCGTCAAAAATTCGGTTCATTCGCGTATACCCGTAATTGACCGTGACGGTAATTTAAAAGGAATTTTGCAAATAAGAAAATTCCTTAAAACATATATGAAACTTAATCACAACGTTATTTTAGCAAGTGTTATGGATTATCCTTATTTTGTAAGCGCGGATAAACCTATTGACGAGGTTCTCACCGAGATGAGCAACCACAGAAGAAACCTTGCTATAATAAAGAATGCGGACGGTAAGATAGTAGGTATTTTAACCGTTGAGGACATTCTTGAAGAACTTGTCGGCGAAATCTATGACGAGGATGACATAGGAGGTGCTGACAGTGACTAATACTTTTAGAATTGTGGCTATATTTTTGCTTATTTTAGCCTCGGCATTCTTTTCCTCAACCGAAATTGCCTATGCCAGTGTCAATTCCGCAAGGCTGAAATCCCGCCGTAACGGGAAAGATAGTCTGGCACTATCCCTTGCCAGCCGTATTGTTGACGATTATGATAATATTCTCAGCGCAATACTTATAGGTAACAACCTTGCAAATACCGCGTCTTCCGCCTTGGCAACACTTATAGTTATGGATTTAAAACTGCCATCGTGGACCGCTACGCTTGTTATGACCTTGTTGGTACTTACTTTCGGTGAAATAATACCTAAAGTTTTGGCTAAACAAATGGCGGAAAATTTTTGTATAATAACCGCAATACCGATTTATTCGCTTTCGGTTATACTAAAGCCGATATCGTGGATAATTGTAGGTATGATTAAACTTTTCTCGGTATTCTGGAAATCGGGAATATCCGATAACGACTCGGTTTCGGAAGACGATTTTGAAAATATTATCGAAATTGTTGAAGACGAGGGCGTTCTTGACGAGGAACAGTGTGACCTTTTGCAGAACGCGCTTGATTTTGACGAGGTTCTGGCTTACGAGGTTATAACCCCGCGTGTTGATATGGATGCGCTTGATATACGCGACCCATACGAAATTAATATTAAAAAGATTAACGAAACCAACTACTCGCGTCTTCCTGTTTACGAAGACACCCCCGATAATATAATAGGTATTCTTCACCTTAACCATTTCTATAAAATTATGGTTGACGGCGAGCGTGTGAATATAAGAGAACTTTTGTTGCCCGTAACCCACGTTCATAAAACAATGCCTTTGCCCGACGTACTCGAAAAAATGAAAGAAAACAAAACCCACATGGTTGTTGTGCTTGACGAATACGGCGGAACCTTGGGAATTCTTACCATGGAAGATGTTCTTGAGCAACTTGTCGGCGAAATTTTTGACGAGAGCGACGAAATAGAAAGAGAGTTCGTTTGTATTGACGAAACCCATTTCGAAGCCGACGGCGATATGCGAATTTACGACTTTTTCGATGAATTCGATATTGACGTTGAAGAGGATGAAGATTTTGAAATTGATGACGCCACCCTTGGCGGTTGGGTAACCACTATGCTTGACGGCGAGGCTGACGAGGGCGATTCTTTCAATTTTGAAAACCTTGTTATCACGGTTAAAAAGACCGACGGTAAGCGAATTGAAAAACTATCTATTGAAGAACTCATTCTTCCCGAAGAGGATGAGGATGACGACGATTAGTCAACAGCATACCTTGAAATTTTAAACTGCCGTTTTTTCGGCAGTTTTTAATAATTATTCCAAAGGAGATTTAAGATTATGGAACAAAATCGCAACTGGGGCAGGGTTACAATACCTACCGACGTAGACGTTGTACCCGAAACTATTGAAATTATGAAACGTCTTGGTGCGGATGCTGTTCGCGATTGCGACGGTACCGATTTCCCCCAAGAATTAAAAGAGGTTGATGCAAAGGTTTATTCAACCTATTACACAACCCGTAAAGATAACGCTTGGGCAAAAGCCAACCCCGATGAAGTACAGCAGTGCTATCTTATGACAGGCTTCACCACCGCTACTGATACCACCCTTAGCATTAAACTGATGAAAGGTATCAGTGACGAACTTATGCAGGTTAACACACGCGATGATATTAAGCGTTGGTGGGAAGTTATTGACCGTACTACAGGCGAAATTGTTTCGACTGATAATTGGGATTATGATGCAGAAACAGGTTGTGTTGACATTAAAAACACCCAAAAATTCCACGAATATACCGTTAGTTTCTTGGCTTATATTATCTGGGACCCCGTACATATGTACAATGCGGTTACTAACGATTGGAAAGATTTTGAACACCAGATAACCTTTGACGTTCGCCAGCCTAAAACCCGCAAGTTCACAATGGAAAGACTCCGCAAGTTTGTAGCAGAGCATCCTTATGTTAACGTTATCCGTTATACAACATTCTTCCACCAATTTACACTTGTTTTTGACGAATTGAAACGCGAAAAGTTTGTTGATTGGTACGGCTATTCGGCATCGGTTTCGCCCTATATTTTAGAGCAGTTTGAAAAGGAAGTCGGCTACAAATTCCGCCCCGAATACATAATCGACCAAGGTTATCACAATAACCAATACCGTATTCCCTCTAAGGAATTTAAGGATTTTCAGGCTTTCCAGCGCAGAGAGGTTGCAGCCCTTGTTAAAGAAATGGTAGACCTTACCCACGAACTCGGCAAAGAGGCTATGATGTTCCTCGGCGACCACTGGATTGGTACCGAACCTTTTATGGACGAGTTTAAGTCTATCGGTCTTGATGCGGTTGTAGGTTCTGTAGGTAACGGTTCAACACTTCGTCTTATCTCGGATATCCCAGGTGTTAAATACACCGAGGGCCGTTTCTTACCCTACTTCTTCCCCGATGTTTTCCATGAGGGCGGCGACCCTGTTAAAGAGGCTAAGGAAAACTGGGTAACAGCCCGCCGCGCTATTCTTCGTAAACCTGTTGACCGTATCGGTTACGGCGGTTACTTGAAGTTAGCGCTCAAATTCCCCGAATTCATTGATTATATCGAGTCGGTTTGTAACGAATTCCGCGAACTTTATGAAAATGTTAAGGGCACTACCCCCTACTGCATAAAGACCGTAGCAGTGCTTAACTCTTGGGGTAAAATGCGCGCTTGGGGTTGCCACATGGTGCATCACGCACTTTACTACAAACAAAACTATTCCTATTCGGGCATTATTGAGGCACTTTCAGGTGCTCCGTTTGATGTCAAGTTTATCAGTTTTGACGATATTCGCAGCAATCCCGATATTTTAAAGGGAATTGACGTTATTATTAACGTCGGTGACGCTGATACCGCTCATACAGGCGGCTATGAATGGGAGAACCCCGAAATCGTATCGGCTATACGAGAATTTGTTCATAACGGCGGCGGATTTATCGGTGTTGGCGAACCTACAGGTCACCAATATCAAGGTCACTTCTTCCAGTTAGCGAACCTTATGGGCGTTGAAAAGGAAACGGGATTCACCCTTAATTATGATAAATATAATTGGGAGCAGAAAGACGGTCACTTTATCCTTGCCGACTGCACTAAAGAGGTTGACTTCGGCGAAGGCAAGAAGAATATTTACGCTTTTGAGGGTACTGATATTCTTGTAGAACGCGAAAAGGAAGTTCAAATGGCGGTTAACAGTTTCGGTGACGGACGCTCGGTTTACATTTCAGGACTTCCCTACTCATTTGAAAACAGCCGTATTCTTTACCGCGCTATTTTATGGGCATCGAACGGCGAAAATGACCTTAAACGCTGGTTCTCGGAAAACTTTAATGTTGAAGTTCATGCATTTATCAAAAACGGTAAATACTGCGTAGTTAATAATACCTACGAACCTCAGGATACCGTAATTTACACCGACAACGGCGAAAGTTTCCCGCTTCACTTAGAAGCAAACGAAATTAAATGGTATAACATTTAATAAATAAAAGAATTAAGGACACATCATAAGAGATAATCTCAAAATGATGTGTCCGTTTTTATTCCTTGTAAAAACAATCTTCTACCCATTTTGCAGGATTTTTGTCAATATAATTCCAAATTTTTAAATAATCCGCTTCTCCCCTTATTATATGGTCATGGAAAGATGTTTGCCAGATTTTTTGT